>NZ_SOHD01000033.1:0-148419 GCF_004403235.1 Cryobacterium sp. Hh38
CGCTGCACCGATGCCGCCCGCGCCTGTGTCGCTGCCGCTGTCGGCCGCGCTGCCCACGCCCCCGCCTCCGGTCGTGCGTGGCCTGCCCACTGGGCCGCCACCGTTCTACGTGAGGTCGCCGCCGACGCCCCCGGCCGAGTCTCCGGCCGAGCCCCCGGCCGTCACGGCCCCGCCTGCCCCGCTGGCTCCGCCGGCCGCGCTTGCATCATTTGCTGCACCTCCAGCAGCGTCTGCACCAGCATCTGCACCACTCGTTGCGCCGCCGGTCGCCCCCGCCGCGCCCGCGCAACCGGCCGAAACGGATGCCCCACCCCTCGCCGCCCCGCCGGCCCACGCGGTCGCCACGACGAACGCGTGGGCCGGGCCGGCACCGGTCGTGCCCATACCGGTCGTCCCTGCACCAGTAGCTCCGCTGGCCTCAATCCCGGCCCCAAGCCCGGCCGCGAGCGCCACTGACCGCACCGAGACCGAGACCGAGACCGAGACCGAGACCGAGCTCGCGGAGGACGACGACTTCGACGAGACCATGATCGCCGTGCGCCGCATGAAACCATGGACGCTGGAAACCGAGCACGGCCTGAAAGTCTCGCTCACCAAACCGGTCGTGCTGCTCGGACGCAACCCTGCGCGTGGCAGCGCACATCCGGATGCGCAATTGGTTTTGCTGCAGGACCCCGGCAAGACCGTGTCGAAGACCCACGCCCGCCTCGATTTCGTTGACGGGGCCTGGGGCATTCGCGACCTGCAGTCGACCAACGGCATCGTGCTCATCGATGGCGCCGGCGACGAGAGCGAGCTCGATGCGGGCGCGAGCGCGTCGCTGACCGAGCGGTTTTTGCTGGGGGAGCTCGCGGCCCGCATCTACCTGGAGGCCTGAAGATGACCCACCTCCAGCCAACCAGTGCCCAGGTCTCACTGCAGTGCGGCTTTCGCTCCGATGTCGGTCGCAAGCGTCAGCAGAACGAAGACTCGCTGCTGGCCGCATCCCCGGTGTTCATCGTCGCCGACGGCATGGGCGGCCTCGAAGCCGGCCATCGGGCTAGTTCCGCCGTCATCGACGAATTCCAGAGCTGCGTCGCGCACCCCGGGCTGCTGGCCGAGGACGTCGGAGCAGCCGTTGAGCGCGCCCACGCGGCGGTGCGCGCGGTGTCGGACGCGACCGGGCGCGGCGCCGGCAGCACCCTCACCGGCCTCGTCCTGATCGACCACGACGATGCCCCGCAATGGCTCATCGTGAACGTCGGCGACTCCCGGGTCTACCGGTTGTACGGCGGCGAACTCAGCCAGCTCACCGTCGACCATTCCCTCGCGCAGGAACTCATCGAAGAGGGGACACTGCTGCAAGCGGATGTCGCCACCTTCGCCCGCAAGAATGTGATCACCCGGGCCATGGGCGCCGACAACAGCCCGACCGACTACTGGCTGCGCCCGGTGGTGACCGGCGAACGGCTGCTGGTCTGCTCCGACGGACTCCACGGCGAGCTCTCCGAGGAGAGCATCAAGGCCGGGCTCACGCTCGGCGGCAGCACCCAGCAGACCGCGGACCTGCTGCTCGCCGGCGCTCTCGAGCACGGCGGGCGCGACAACGTCTCGGTGATCGTCATCGACGTCGTCGCCGGCGGGGTCAGCTCCTGGCACGGTGTCGCGATCGAGGAAGACCACGCCGAGACCATCGACACTCAAACCGATGACACCCGCCCGGTTCAACGAGTGGCCCGCAATGCCGCCCGCTGATCCACGCGATGGGGCTGACACCGACATCGGTGACGATGACGACGACACGGTAATCGTGCAGCGCACGGACAACCACGACACCGTGATCGTGCAGCGCACGGACAACGACGACACTGTCATCGTGCAGCGAGCCACAGACGAACGCACCCGCATCGTGGCACGCGCCCGCCACGCCCGACCCGAGGCTGTGGACCCAGCTGTGGACCCAGCGGTCGATCCGCTCGTCGACCTCGCCGCCGACCCCGAAGACGACGGCGAAGCAACCGTGCGCTCGCCCCGCGGCAGCGCGGCGAGCGACACTCTCCTGAGCAGCCGACGGGCGACCCCGCCGGCGCACATCCCGGTCGTTGACGATCTGCAGCGTCGCTACCAGCCGCCGCAGGTGCAGAGCGGCTCGAGCGTGCGCTACCAGGCCCGACCGGTCCCAATCATCGTCGCGCCAGCCCAACCCACACCTGGGTCGCAGCCGATCGCGCTCGATCCGGCCCGGATCGCCCTCGCCGAGGCGGCGGCCGAGATCCGTCAGCGAGCCGCGGCGGGCATCCGTCGTCGACGTCAGATCACTCTGGTCGTGATAATTGCGAGCACCCTGCTCGCTCTGGTCGCGGCCGTCGCGTTCACCGTCTTCGCCCTCGCCACCTGGTGAACTTCAGCTGGCCCCCAGCCCTGCAAGGTGAACTTGCAGAAGACCGTTGCCGGTTCGCGTCGTGAGTTCGTCTACTTACGGGTAGCGCATTCTCACTGCAATACTTCGTTCAGAGGCACCGTCGCCTCTTGGGCGAATTGTGGGGAGCGATCATCAGGCCGACGAATAATCTGGTTGCGTCTCGTCTCGTCTCCGCTCTGGCTGTGATTGTGGGCCACTCGTGCACGTTGACCGGCATCGCTGCAGCACCCCGAGTCCTCGGGATCCCGATTCATAGTCGTGGTCGCTACATATTTTTGCCATCAGTGGCTACCTCATCGCAACTAGTCGGCACAGAAATCCCGCGCTGGTGCCGTTCCTGACCAATCGATTCCTGCGCATATTTCCCGCGCTGAAAAGGCACGTTGCTGAGCGCACCGTTGACGCTATATCGGGTGTTGACGCGGTTAGCCCGGTGAGCGCCTGGCGTCTAGGATCTGTCTGATCTGGAGCGGCACCGTGTCATCCTGCAGCGACGTTGTATCGCCCAGTTCGCGTCCGTCCATGAGATCGCCGAGCAGGCGACGCATGATCTTGCCCGATCGAGTCTTCGGCAGGTCGGGTACCACCACGATCTCCCTCGGCTTAGCGATCGCTCCGACCTGAACGGTGACCTGGGAGCGGAGCGCCGGCGAGAGTTCCGCTTCGAGGGCACGCCAGAACCGGGGATCGGCGGCCTCCGCAGCGGAGGGCGACCGAGCGGGGATCACGAAGGCGGCGATGGCCTGCCCGGTGGTCTCGTGATGAATGCCAACAACCCCGGCCTCGCCGACGGCGGGATGCGCGACCAGTGCCGACTCGATCTCGATGGTCGACAGCCGGTGTCCGGAGACGTTGATGACGTCGTCGATGCGTCCGAGCAGCCACAGGTAGCCGTCGGCGTCGATCTTCGCGCTGTCGCCGGCAAGAAAGTAGCCTTGCGCGGCGTACTTCTTCCAATACGCGTCGCGGTACCGTTCGGGGTTGCCCCACACAGTGCGGGCCATAGCCGGCCACGTGCCGTCGACCACGAGGGATCCGCTCGACCCGGGCTCGGTATCCGTGCCCTGATCGTCGACCACACGCACGGTGAGTCCCGGCAGCGCGTGGGTAGCTGACCCCGGCTTCAGGGCCGTGACCCCGGGTAGCGGGGCCACGATTGCCGCTCCGGTCTCGGACTGCCACCAGGTGTCGACGATGGGGGCCGTGCCGGCGCCGATATTCTCTCGAAACCACAGCCAGGCGTGCGGATTTATCGCCTCGCCAACCGAGCCGAGGAGGCGGATGCTGGAGAGGTCAAAGGTGGCGGGCACGCCATCTGGGAACCAGGTCATGAGGGTGCGCACGAGGGTCGGAGCGGTGTAATAGGTTGTCACCGCATAGCGTTCGATGATCTCGAAATGGCGCCCAGGGTGCGGAATGTTTGGGGTTCCCTCGTAAATGACGGAGGTCGCGCCGTTGGAGAACGGGCCGTAGAGCACGTAGGTGTGGGCCGTGACCCACGCGAGGTCGGCCGTGCACCAGTACACGTCGGAGTTTTTTGCATCGAAGATTGCCCAGTGGCTCCACGACGCTTGGGTGAGATAGCCTCCCGACGTGTGCACGAGCCCCTTGGGGGTGCCCGTGGTGCCCGAGGTGTAGATAATGAAGAGGGGCGTTTCGGCGTCGAAGAACTCGGCGTCGTGGGTGTTTTCGGCGGTGTCGACGACGTCGTGCCACCAGACATCCCGGCCGGCTGTCCAGGGCACGTTGGGTGTCAGGTCTCCGGTGCGCCGCACGACGAGCACGTGTTCGACCGCGTCGATGCCCGCAACAGCGACATCCGCCTGCTCTTTCACCGCTACGGCGGCCCCGCGGCGAAACTGGCCGTCGGAGGTGACGAGCAGTTTGGCCCCGGTGTCCTCAAGGCGAAATCGCAGCGCCGCGGCCGAGAAGCCCCCGAACACCAGGGAATGCACCGCGCCGAGCCGGGCAACGGCGAGGGTGATGACAATGGTCTCCGGTATGACCGGGAGGTAGACGACCACGCGGTCGCCCGCCACGATTCCCAAAGCGATGAGGGCGTTCGCGGCCTGCGCAACCCTTCGCTGGAGATCTGCATAGGTGATCACCTCACGGTCGCCGCGCTCTCCCTCGAAGTTGATGGCGACCCGATCGCCGTGCCCGGCATCGACGTGGCGGTCGACGCAATTGACTGCCACGTTCAACCGACCGCCGAGAAACCACTGGGCACGGGGGATCGAAAGCAACGGATGCCCGTCCGATTCGAGCGCGCCGCTGGCGTCGGCGAGGGCCGGCTCCCACGTGTGTGCGGTGTGCCAGCGTTCCGCCCAGTCGAGGCGGTCGGCCTGCCGCTCCCAGAATGCGACGGGGTCAGTCGCGGCGGTGGGCCATGCGCCGGAGCCCACGTTGGCGTAGTCGACGAGGCCAGCAGGCGGATAGTAGAGGCTGTCGTTGGCTGCAGCGGTCTCGAGGGGAAGGGTCATCGCTTTGACGCTACCGCGCCGCGCAGGGGGGCGCACACGAGCCGGTAAGGCGGCGTAATGTAGGCGCTCCTCACGCTCCCGGTACGCTCCGCAGCGACGAGTGCTCGTCGAGGCTGTGCCACGTGCGGTTGTGGTAGACCAGCGGGTCGGATCCGCCTTGATCGGTGGCGACCGTGGCTTCGAGTGCGTGCACGGCAATGATCGTGGAACTGCCCGCGGCCATCCGGTTGATGATGCGCCCACGAATCCAGGCGTGTGCGCTGGGGAAATACGGTTCACCGGTAGCGAGCCTGGCCCAAATTTCAGTATCGGCGAAACGGTTGACGCCGCTGGTGGCGCAGAGCTTTGCAATGTTCAATTGCTCAGCTCCGAGGAGATGCACGACGACAGTGTCGGCGCGGCGGATGGTCGGAGCGCTGGAGGCGTGATCCGAGAGGGAGAACACCAGCAGCGGTGGCTCGGCACTCACCGAGAACACCGAGGTGGCGGTCAGGCCGACCGGGCCGTCGCCGGCATCGGCGGTGATCACCGCGACGCCGGCGGCGTGATTGCGAAACGCCAGCTTGAACTCGTCCGGATGCAGCCCACCGAGATGTTTCGCACCCTGGTCACCGTCGGTCGGCCACGGCCCGGCGAGTGCGGCCTGTTCTTGAGTTCTCATCGGGTTCCGTTCACAAAATAATCAAAGACAGAATCAAGGGTCCCCCGTCGGGAGCTTTGAGCGTGAATGTCTGTCGTAATGTGACGCCATGTTGCGTCATAAGCCGCGGTTCGGGTCTCAACAGTCACGATAGACAGATGCCCAGACAGATTCGATTCAACGCCTTTGACATGAACTGTGTCGCCCACCAGTCCTCTGGAATGTGGCGGCACCCGGATGACCAGTCCTGGCGGTACAAAGACCTGCACTACTGGACCGAGCTCGCAAAACTATTGGAGCGCGGAAGATTCGACGGAATCTTCATCGCTGACGTTCTGGGCACCTACGACGTGTACGGCGGCTCGAATGAGGCCGCGATCCGGCATGGTGCGCAGGTTCCCGTGAATGACCCCGTGCTGCTGATCTCGGCGATGGCATTAGTGACAGATCATCTGGGGTTCGGGGTGACCGCTGGTACGGCGTACGAGCATCCGTATCCGTTTGCACGACGGATGTCGACCCTTGACCACCTGACCAATGGGCGGGTGGGCTGGAACGTGGTCACCGGATACCTACCATCCGCCGCACGAAACATGGGTCAAGAAGACCAGCTCGAGCACGACGCGCGGTATGACCACGCGGACGAGTACCTCGAGGTGTTGTACAAGTTGTGGGAAGGGTCATGGGAGGACGACGCCGTCATCCGCGACCGCGAATCCGGGGTGTTCACCGACCCGAGCAAGGTTCACGAGATCGGCCACCACGGCAAGCACTTCACGGTCCCGGGTATCCACCTCTCTGAGCCGTCGCTGCAGCGTACACCGGTGATCTACCAGGCGGGGGCATCCTCCCGCGGCATCGACTTCGCTGCCGGTAATGCAGAGGCGATCTTCGTTGCGTCATCGACCAAGGCTGGGCTGAAGGCCACCGTCACGAAAATTCGGGATGCCCTCGAAAAAGCAGGCCGCAGCCGCTATTCCGCGCGCATCTACACTCTCCTCACGATCATCACCGACGAGACGTCGGAGAAGGCGACGGACAAGTACCAGGACTACCTCTCGTATGCCAGCGAGGAGGGCGCGCTCGTCTTCATGTCCGGCTGGATGGGCATCGACCTCTCGCAGTACGACCTCGACGAGCCCATCGGTAATGTCAAGAGCAACGCGATTCAGTCCGTCGTGGCCAACTATCAGGAGGCGAATGCAGACGGCAGCGAATGGAAGGTACGCGATATAGCCAGACTGGCGGCTATCGGCGGCCTCGGCCCGTTCATTGTTGGTTCAGGCTCGGAGATTGCCGACACCCTGCAGGAGTGGGTGGAGGAGACGGATGTGGACGGTTTTAACCTGGCCTATGCCATCACCCCCGGAACGTTTGAGGATGTCGTCACCTATGTGATCCCCGAGCTGCAGGCTCGTGGTGCCTACCCGAAGGAGTACGTCGAGGGCACGCTGCGCAACAAGTTGCACGGACGGGGCGGCCGTCTTCCCGACGAGCACAAGGGGGCGAACTACCGGGTGCGATCCGCTTAGGTCGCGGCCAGTCGGTTAGCGGCTCTCGAGTGATCAGAGAGCCGCTGGGCGGCGTCGCACGGTGAAATTACGAGGGCAGTGTCGGCTCTCAGCGGGCCGTCTTTCGTGCCGAGATCACGCCGGTGTTGAAGCCGAGGAGATAGAGGCCGCCGTTGAAGCGGGCGTGCTCAATCTTGAGGCAGCGGTCCATGATTACCGTCAGACCCTGGCTCTGCGCGTAGGTCGCCGCATCCTGGTTCCAAATGCCAAGCTGCATCCAGACGGTCGGAGCGCCGATGGCGACGGCGTCATCGACAACCGAGGAGATTTCGCTTTCCCGGCGGAACACGTCGACGATGTCGGGCACCTCGGGCAGTGCGGCAAGGGTGGGGTAGGTCTTGTGGCCGAGAATCTCGTCGGCGTTCGGGTTGACGAAATACACCCGGTAGCTGCTGGACTGCAGCAGGTAGGTTCCCACGAAGTAGCTTGCCCGCGCCGCGTTGGGCGATGCGCCCACGATGGCGACCGACGTGGCACTCTGCAGAATCTTGAGGCGTTCCTTGGCGCTGGGACCGATCCAGGTTCGCGGGGACTTCACTCGGTTCGCGCCGGACACGCTAACCGGCAGTTCGCAGGCGGGGCCGTTGGCCAATGGGGAGGGTACTGCTTCCGTGCTCATCACTTGCCTCCGGTTGCCAGGCTCAGCGCCTGGTCGAGGTCGTAAATAATGTCGTCTGGATCTTCGATCCCCACGCTAATGCGTACAAGGCCCGGCAACACCTTCGCGTCAACAAGCTGCTGCTCGGTGAGCTGCGCGTGAGTGGTGGACGCCGGATGAATAACCAGTGTCTTCGCGTCGCCGACGTTGGCGAGGTGGCTGGCCAGGGTCACTGACTCGATGAAAGTGCGCCCGGCATCCCTGCCGCCCCTGACGCCGAAGCTGAAGATCGAGCTCGGTCCCTTCGGCAGGTATTTCTTGGCGCGGTCAAAGTGCGTGTGCGAGGGGAGCCCGGCCCAATTGACGAATTCGATTCGGGGATCGGCTTCGAGCCACTCCGCGACGATCCTGGCATTGGCGACGTGCGCTTCCATCCGAAAGGCCAGGGTTTCGACGCCTTGGGCGAGGAGGAACGCGGAGTGTGGGGCCAGGACAGGTCCGATATCCCGCAGCTGCTCGGCACGCAGGCGGGTGAGAAAGGCATACTCGCCGAAGTTGCCCGACCAGTTGAGGTCGCCGTACGCCGGCACTGGAATGTCGAACAGGGGGAACTTGCCGCTGTTCCAGTCGAACCGACCGGACTCCACCACGACACCACCCAGAGTGGTCCCGTGGCCGCCGAGAAATTTCGTCGCCGAGTGGATGACCACGTCTGCTCCCCATTCCATTGGCCGGTTCAGGTAGGGGGTGGCAAAGGTCGAGTCGATGATGAGCGGAATACCCGCGGCGTGGGCGACGTCGGCCAGACCCTCGAGGTCGGCGATCTCGCCGGACGGGTTGGAGATGGACTCGGCGAAGATCAGTCTGGTCTTGTCAGTAATCGCTGCGGCATAGTCGGCCGCATCCGTGCCCGGCACAAAAGTGGTCTCAACTCCGAACCGACGCAGCGTGATGTCGAGCTGCGTGAGGGAACCGCCATAGAGGCTCGCAGATGCGACGATGTGGTCGCCGGAACCCACGAGCGAAGCGAAGGTAATGTACTGCGCCGACAGGCCGCTCGAGGTTGCGACAGCGCCCAGCCCACCCTCAAGGCTTGCCACACGCTCCTCGAATGCGGCGACCGTCGGGTTGGCGAGGCGGGAGTAAATATTGCCGTACTTTTGTAGGGCGAACCGGGCCGCAGCATCAGCGGTGTCATCGAACACGAAGGCCGTGGTCTGGTAGATGGGAATGGCTCGGGCGCCGGTCACCGCATCTGGAACATTTCCTGCGTGGATGGAACGGGTGCGAAAACCCCACTCCCTGTCTGTGCGGTCGTGGTTTGCCATTCCTTCACGCTACCGGAACGTGCTCCCCGGCAACTTTGTGTGGACATGCACGGTAACAATGGGAGCAATCTGCGGTAGCTCCAGTTGCCGGCGGATACTGTAAGGGAGGAAGCGTCGCCGACCGCACGCTTCGAAACTACTTGGAGATGATGACCAGTGACTATCAGTGACCTGCGCACGGTGCAAGCTCCTCTGAAGCAGCAGTACCGCGATGACCCCGACGCCGCCCTGGTGACGCTTCGGGCCAACGGTGAACTGGGCGCGGGTATCAGTTGTTCGGTGCAGACCGGGCAGGCCCTGGTGGAGGCTGGTTTGCACCCCGCCACCGGAGGCGACGGTCTCTCCGTGTGCTCAGGCGATATGCTCCTCCAGGCACTCGTTGCCTGCGCGGGGGTGACTCTGGCCGCAGTCGCTTCCTCGCTTGGCATCGACGTCACCGGTGTGGTGCACGCCGAGGGAGACCTCGATTTTCGCGGCACGCTCGCCGTCGACAAGCAGACGGCGGTCGGATTTCAGGACATCAGGATGCGGTTCGAGTTAACATCCGATGCGGATGAGGAGCAGATCGCCACCCTTATTCGTTTGACGGAACGCTATTGCGTCGTCTTCCAGACACTGGCCGTTCCGCCAAAATTAGCGGTATCGCACAGCGTCCACTCGTAGCCTCGATCCACCGATCGGTGGATCGAGGCTACGCAGTACAGCAGCTGTCAAGCGCGAACAAGCACCTGGCCGATGACGTGATTCGTAATCTGACCCAGTTCGTGAATCTGGAGAACCCAAACTCAGCAGAGGCAAAGGTCCTCGTCAGAAGTCTTCGGATCAAGGTTATTCAGAGATTCAAGAACAAGAAGCCCAGGTGGATGGAAGCGACCTTCGCTCCGGACGGACGAATCGTTGGGGCACAGGACGGCGACTACCTCCGATTCATCAGGAACTGCTTCCGCACCACCTCACTGACGAGGTCTGCAACTTCGGCGTCCAGCCGCCACGTACCTTTCCCATGAGAGGATCGCCCGGGAGCCAAATCCGTCGCTAACCCCGACCTCGTTCGATAGCGTTTGATCAGCACATAGACCTGGCGCCGCGATATCCCCAGCGACAATGCGGCCGCATCGACCGCGGCCCGACCCACGAACACTCGAGCCGCCAAGGGCGCATTAACCGCCGACACCCTGCCGTAGACCGGACCGAAACACCCCCGAATGAGCGCCCCATACAGTGGGGCTGTCCAGCTGTTTTACTCACGGGCTACCCTGAAGCTCTACTTTTGTGCCGTCATCCGTTTTGTGCGTCATTCACTGGCCGGGTGGCGGTACCCACGTGGTATCCCGGGGGAGCGCGTTCGTGACCAGCCTGACCGAAATTCTGATCGTGCACGGCCTACTTCCGATCGAGGACCTCGACACCGTGCGCCGGAGCGACCGCGCCGATGAGGCCGCCGTGCGCAGCATGGTCGACGCGGGCACGATCAGCGAGGTGCAATTCGCCCAGGCGCGCGCCGAGCAGAAGAATCTGCCCTTCGTCGAGTTGCTGGATTATCCCGTCGACCGGCTCGCCGTGGCCAAGGTGCCGGCCGCAGTCTGCCGCCGCGCCAACGTGCTGCCCATCGCCTTCGAAGACGGCCGTCTCGTGGTGGCCATGGTCAATCCCGGCGACGTATTCGCCGTCGATGACGTGCGCGAAGCCGCCCGCATGCGGGTCACCCCGGTCGTCGTTGAACCCTCCGACCTGCAGGCGGCCATCGCCCGCTACCACCGCGCCGACAGTGAACTGATCGACCTCAGCTCCACCCTCACGGCCGAGAGCGACGATGTCGACGAGACGTCAACTTATACAGAAGCGGATGACGCGGCGCCGATCGTGCGCTTCGTCAACCTGCTGGTCAGCCAGGCGATCCAGGACAAGGCCTCCGATATTCACATCGAACCCGGCGAAGGCGGCCTGCGGGTGCGCTACCGCATCGACGGCGTGCTGCACGATATGCAGAATGCGCCATCGACTATCGCCGGCGGCGTCACCTCGCGCATCAAGATCATGAGCGACCTCGACATCGCCGAGCGGCGCAAACCGCAGGACGGTCGCATGTCGGTGCACCACAACGGCCGCACCGTCGATCTGCGCGTCGCCATTCTGCCCACGGTCTGGGGTGAAAAGGTGGTGCTGCGTATTCTCGACAACGCCACCTCATCGATGAAGATGAGCGGCCTCAATCTGCTCACCGACAACTTCAACGAGTTCGAAATGGCGTATACCAAGCCGTACGGCATGATCCTGGTCACCGGCCCCACCGGGTCGGGCAAGTCGACCACGCTCTACACGACGCTGCACGCCATCTCCCGGCCCGAAATCAACGTCATCACGGTCGAGGACCCGGTGGAATACCGCATGCCCGGGGTGAATCAGGTGCAGGTGAACCGCAAGGCCGGCCTCACCTTCGCCGTCGCCCTGCGTTCGATTCTGCGCTCAGACCCCGACGTGGTGCTGCTCGGTGAGATTCGCGACCAGGAGACCGCGAAAATCGCGATCGAGGCCTCGCTCACCGGTCACCTCGTGCTGTCGACGCTGCACACCAACGATGCGCCAAGTGCCATGACCCGCCTGATCGAAATGGGAGTCGAACCGTTTCTCGTGGGATCGGCCCTGGACTGTGTGGTGGCCCAGCGACTCGCCCGTCGGCTCTGCGACCGCTGCAAGGTGCCAGACCACCGCACCGACCTCGCCTATCTGGGATTCGTGGTCAACCCCACCGTGGGTTACGTCTCGAACCGCTCAACGATCCGGCCCGAGATCGGTCCGGCCATCGACCCCACCACCACCGGCACCGTGATCTACAAGTCGGCCGGATGCTCAAGCTGCTCGCAGACGGGATACCGCGGTCGCCTCGGCATTCACGAGGTCATGACGGTGTCCGAGGAGATCGAGCGCCTCACCGTCGCGCACGCTTCGAGCGCCCAGATCGGGGCCGCCGCGCGCAAGCAGGGCATGATCACCATGCGTGAAGACGGCTGGGCCAAGGTCGCCCTCGGCTTGACCTCGGTGGATGAGGTACTCCGCGTTGTCTCCTAGAGCAGCGGGAGGGCAGTTGTCATGAGCCGACCCGATTACGACCGGATGCCCACCGACGACAGCACCGCAGATCCCACCCCAACGGCTCGCATTCTGCACGCGATGCGCGCCCTGTCCAGCGAGCGCGAGCCCGGCGAACCACCGGCAACCGACCTAGTCACAGATGAGCCACCGGCCACTGATATCGACCCCGACCTGCTCGTCGCCCTGCGCCTGGTCGCTCATGCTGGCGGATCAGACCTGCACGTGGCCGGCGGTGCACCTCCGAGCGTGCGCATTGACGGTGCCCTGCGGCCCATCGTCGGCTGGGCGCGCTGGTCGCCGGGCAAGGTCGCGGCGGCCCTCGGCAGCATCCTCTCGCCCGAGCAGCGGGAGGAATTCGCGCGCGAACTCGAACTCGACTTCGCGTACACGATCGAGTCGACTCGGTTCCGCGTCAATTTCTACCAGCAGCGCGGCTCGGTCAGCGGCGCATTTCGGTTGATTCCGAATGCGATCAGGTCGCTGAGTGAACTGGGCGTGCCGGCATCCGTTTCGCGGTTTGCGCATTTGCCGCGAGGCCTGGTGCTGGTCACCGGTCCGACCGGTTCGGGCAAGACGACCACGCTCGCGGCCATCGTCGACCTTGTCAACAGCACCCGCACCGACCACATCGTCACGGTGGAAGACCCGATCGAGTTCGTGCACGAGTCCAAGAAGTGTGTGATCAGCCAGCGCGAAGTCGGGCAGGACACGCACAGTTTCGCCGCGGCGCTCAAACACGTGCTGCGGCAGGACCCCGACGTCATTCTGATCGGCGAGCTGCGCGACCTCGAGACCATCTCGGTCGCGCTGACCGCCGCCGAAACGGGCCACCTGGTCTTCTCGACCCTGCACACGCAGGATGCCGCCCAAACCATCGACCGCATGATCGACGTTTTTCCCGCCCACCAGCAGGCCCAGGTGCGGGCGCAGCTCGCCGCGACCCTGCGCGGAGTGCTTTGTCAGACGCTCGTGCGCAAGGTCGGGGGTGGACGGGTGGTGGCCACCGAGATTCTGGTTTCAACGCCAGCCATCGCCAACCTCATCCGGGAAGGCAAGACCCATCAGATCGGATCTGCGCTGCAATCGGGCCGCGCCACCGGCATGCACACCATGGATCAGCACCTCGCCGAGCTCGTCGACGCCCGCCTGATCACGCGGCAGGCGGCGGAGGAAAAGGCCCAGGACATCGAGGTGCTCAAGCAACTCGTGCACAAGATTGATCCAAGCGATCCCGCGCTCGGCGACCTGAGCCTGGCCGAGATCGACTTCAACGACTCGTTCACATCGAGGAGGCGCTAATGGCCGCTGAACTCTCCTTCGCCTATTCGGGTCGGGACGACGACGACAAGGTCGTTAGGGGGCGCATGGACGCCGGGTCGGAGCGTGCTGCGCTGCAGCAGCTGCGCACCATGGGGCTGTCGCCGATCTCGATCGTTCCAGCCCGCCCGATTCGTGGCCTCAATATGGATCTGCACTTGCCCGGGTATACCAAGCCGGTCGCGCTCGCCGATCTGGCCGTGATGAGTCGCCAGATGGCGACCATGACCGCAGCCGGTCTGTCGCTGCTGCGTACGCTGATCATTCTCTCGGAGCAGACCCAGAATCGTCGGCTCGCGCAGGTGATCTCGGTCATTCGCAGCGACGTCGAAACGGGCATGTCCCTGTCGCACGCTTTTGACAAGCACGACGAGGTCTTTCCGCCGATCATGATCAACCTCGTTCGCGCCGGCGAGATCGGCGGTTTTCTCGAGGATTCGCTGGGCTCCATCGCCGACAACTTCGAAACCGAGGTGCGCCTGCGTGACACGATCAAGTCGGCCCTGGCCTACCCGGTGATCGTGATGATCATGGCGGTGCTCGCCATCATTGGCATGCTCATTTTCATCGTGCCCGTGTTTGAGGACATGTTTCAACAGCTCGGTGGTCAGCTGCCGATCGCGACCCAGGTGCTCGTGCACCTTTCCAACATCATGCTCTGGGTCGCCCCGATACTGATCGTAGGAGCGGTGTTGGCATGGCTGTGGTGGGGCAAAAATCGGCACACCGAGCGCGTGCGACGCGTGGCCGATCCACTCAAGCTCAAACTGCCCGTAGTCGGCCCTGTGCTCGCTAAGCTCGCGATAGCTCGGTTCAGTCGCAACTTCGCCACCATGATCGGCGCTGGCGTGCCCATTCTGGGTTCCCTGAAGATTGTAGGGGAGACCTCAGGAAACTGGGTCATCGAAGAAGCGTTGCACAAAGTGCAGGAATCGGTGAGTCGAGGCCGGTCGATTGCCGGCCCACTCGCCCTCGAACCGGTCTTCCCGGCAATGGTTACGCAGATGATCGCGGTGGGAGAGGATGCCGGCGCGCTCGAGCAGATGCTGCGCAAGATTGCTGAGTTCTACGATCAGGAAGTGCAGTCGACGACCCAGCAGCTCACCGCCCTGATCGAACCCCTGATGATCGCCGTGATCGGCATCATCGTCGGAGGGATGGTTGTCGCTCTTTACCTGCCGATGTTCAACGTATTCGACTATGTCGGATAGTCCACCCCAGTTGGGGCTGCACTATATCTGGGGGTGGGTAAACCCCAAAAACCCATTTATTTCACCGGGGGTAGAACCTAGGTTGAAGTATGAGTAGCCGCACCGTTCTGCTCCCAGAAACGCCACCTAAAGGAACCACCATGAACCGCATCATGTCCGTCCTAGGCAATAAACGCATGACCCTCGGTCGCAGCGACAAGGGCTTCACGCTCATCGAGCTTCTAATTGTCGTGGTGATTCTCGGCGTTCTATCTGCCATCGCTGTTCCGATTTATTTGAACCAGCAAGATAAGGCCAAGGATTCCGCCGTCGCGACCCAGCTGACCCAGGCGAAGACCGCGATTGCTGTCGAGGTAACGAAGGGGACATCGGTTTCGGATGCCGTCGGCAAACTCTCCACAGGTTTGGACTCGTACTCTACGAGCGACGACATCCTCATTACAGGCGTCGCCGGTGTTTCGCCCAACGAAAATACTTTTGTTCTAACGGGGCAATGGAAGCCAGCGGACGCCACAACAGGTACGCATACGCAGTACATCTCCGAGTCCACGTCGGCGTCGACGACAGAGCCCTAGCCGGGCTGATTGATTGCGCAAACCCGCCGAGGAGCATTGAGCTACTAAGCCACAAGGAGAGAGTACGACGAGATGAGCGCGACTCTTCCCGCTGACCCCGAAACGAGGAACGCTGGCTTCGGAATCGTCGAAGTCATCGTCTCGATGTTTCTGCTGAGCATCATGGCCATGGCGTTTCTGTCCGTCCTCGTGCAGTCCCAGCAGCTGGCCCGCACCAACGCGTTGATCGCGACCGCGACTCAGCTGTTGAGTGCCGATCTCGACCGTGCTCGACAGTCAACCGTGACGTGTGATCCCCGTCCCGCCGCGGACTCCAGAGTAGAGGGCGAGTTCACGGTGACCGGTGTGTGGGCTGGCGTTGAAGGGTGCGGAGCGGGCGTGCCGACGACGTTGTCATACACGAGCAAGGTCCAGATTACGGGGGCAGACAAATTTCTGGCCCAAGCGGTCACGCTCATCTTGGTGAACGGATGACCGACATCATTCCGGTGGGCCCTCGCCGCCGCGAGACCGGTTTCACCCTGGTCGAGTTGGTCATCTACATCAGCCTCTCGGTGTTGATCCTCTCCCTCGTGGGTGGCTTTCTGCTCAACGCGGTGCGAGCCCAGCGAGACGTGGTCTCTTCCTCGGATGGCGCCAACACCGCGCAGCTGATCGCCGAGTCGATCAAGCGAGATGTGCGAAACGCCACCGAAGTCGCAGTGAGCGGCAATCTGCTCGTGGTCAGGACCGCCGGAATGGACGACACATCCGACCTGTCCTGCCGAGCCTGGTATTTCGATTCCGGCGTCTTGTACACGGTCAACACGGGGGACGAACGAGTGACTGCGCCCGCGCCTGAAGGGCTGAAAGATTGGACCGTGCAAGGCCAGGGAATTAGCGCGGTCAATCTCACGGAGCCCGTGTTTTCCGTGGTCGTCCAGGGCCAGGTCAAACTGTCGTTCACGGTCGGAGGAACCATGCCGGTCGTCGTGCACACGACCGTCACACAACGAGCGCCGAGCAGTATCGAGAAAACATGTTTCGCAGACTGAGTCGGCACAGTGGCGAACGCGGAAGTGCCCTCATAGCCGTCGTCGGTGTGATGGCGGTCCTCCTGGTCATCACGCTCACCGTAACGTCGTCATCCCTGCAAGCTCTAACCGTCACGACTTCAATCCGCGCCGGAGTGCAGGCCCAGGCCGCCGCCGAGGCCGGCATCGATGCCGCCCTCGCCGAATTACAGCGCACCCCCTCGTCCTGCCCGACCGACGGTTTATTTCAGAGCCCCGACGGCACGCTTCCGGCCTACACCTCAACGGTTTGGACCCATGCCACTGGGTGGGTCCAAAAATGTCCGACGGGAGCTGCGGACGAAACGGAAGTACAGATCGTCTCCACCGGTCATGCCGGCGCCGACTCAGCCGGACTCAAGACCACGAGAGTCGTCGAAAGTATATTCACCATATCCGGCACGGTCAGCCCCGGCCCCGTCGTCTATTCGTATGGAAGCGCCGTGGTCAATCAATTCAGTACCAAGGATAGTTTGGGGTCACCGGTAGATGTCGTCGTTGCCACCGGCGACTACACCTGCACGTCCAGCGGCACGATAGCCGGAAATCTCATCGTGAACGGGGCCGTTAGTCTCTACAACTCGTGTTCCGTGGCAGGGGACGTATACGCCAACGGCACCGTCGACATTGCCAGTTGGGTGACGTTTGCTTACGACTGGAGTGACTTCGAGAAGGAGGGTTTTGTTCCCTTCTCGACCGACAGCAATGAGCTTGTCGCGCCGGGCAGTAAGAAGTGCCAGCTCGGATCATGGGTGCAGGACAATTCGGGTGATTCGCTCCACCAATTCTATGAGGACCTTCGCAACCTCACGAAGCCGACTATCGTCGATGTTCGCCAGTGTGACACCTTTGACTTTGGCAGCATTGAAATGAATGTGAAATCTGACATTGCTTTTCTTTTCCACGAGGTGGTCGTCAATGATTTCTCAGTGGTCGCGAGTGACGGAAACGACCACAAGATATGGTTCATCGCACCGGGAGTTGAGGCGCTCGGAGCGAACAAATGCAGTTCCAACTTCACCGTCAACGGCTCCGTACAATTCGATACCGAGATTTCGGCGATGCTGTATACGCCATGCGCCGTCGTCTTCAACCGGACCCAGTGGCGAGGACAAATCTATTCCGAAAGTTTTGTGGTGAACAATACCAGCAATGTTGACTTTGTCCCGATGAGCATCCCGGGCACGGATCTCTACGGCGCGATGCCCGCTGGTTCTGACCCAGACGATTCCCGATGGACTCTGCTTTCCAGCCGCGATCGAACGAACGGCGACAAATGACGGCACTACTAGCGGTGTTCGCCGGCATATTCGGCCTGCTCATTGGTTCCTTCCTGAACGTCGTTATCTATCGGATTCCGGCAGGCAAGTCCATAGTGTCCCCGCCGAGTGCCTGCGGTAGTTGCGGCGCGCGCATCCGCTCGTATGACAACATTCCCGTGCTGTCGTGGCTGCTGCTGCGGGGCAAATGCCGGCACTGTGGGGCCGCCTTTTCGGTGCGCTACCCGCTGGTGGAGCTGGGCACCGGCGTGTTCTTCGCGGTCGTCGCACTCTGGGTGTTTTCGAGCGGCGACGGTGGGGCACTGGTCTCGACGGACGCGTTGCTCGCCCAGATCATCGTGCTTGTCGCGTTTCTGTACCTCGCTGCGGTGAGCGTCGCGCTCGCCATGATCGATCTCGATACCCACACCCTGCCCAACAAGATTCTGCTACCGGTCTATCCGGTGGGCGCAGTGCTGCTCACCGCGGCCGCTCTCGTCTCTGGAGAACCGGGCCGTCTGCTGAGCGCCCTGATCGGTGCGGCCGCCCTGTTCGGCCTCTACCTTGCGCTGACCCTGATCAGCCCAGGCGGCATGGGCCTCGGCGACGTGAAACTCGCCGGTGTGCTCGGCCTCTATCTCGGCTGGCTCGGCTGGGCACCGCTGATCGTGGGCGCATTTGGGGCATTTCTGCTCGGGGGGCTCTTCGGAATCGGGCTGCTGGTATCCCGCAAGGCCGGGCGGCGCAGCAGCATTCCGTTTGGCCCCTGGATGCTCCTGGCCGCCTGGCTCGGCGCCGTGTTCGGTCAGTCGATGGCGGCCGGCTACCTGACTCTGTACGGACTCACCTAGACGCTCGCGCCTCACTACCTTTACCTTGCACACTCACATTTCACCGGGGGAACAACAATGACGCCACGTGTGGTCGGAATCGATATCGGCACCACCGCCGTGCGCGCCGTCGAGGTGCGCGACGCCGAAACGGAGAATCCCGTGTTGCTGCGGTGCCATGAGCATCCACTGCCGTTCGGCGCGGTCAGCCGCGGCGAGGTACTCGAACCGGCCGTCGTCGGCGCTGCCCTCAAGCGTCTCTGGTCGACCGGCGGGTTCACGAGCAAAGACGTCGTGCTCGGAATGGGCTATCACCGCATGGTGGTGCGAAACCTGACCGTGCCGAAAATGTCGCTGCGACGCATTCGTGAGTCGCTGCCGTTTCAGGTGCAGGACCTGCTGTCGTTCCCCACGGCCGAAGCGCTGCTCGATTTCTACCCCATCAAGGAGGTCGACGGTGAAGGCGAGTCAGAGCCGCAAGTTTCCGGACTCTTGATCGCCGCGACGAAGGACGTCGTGCAGGCCCACATCAAGGCCGCAAAACTCGCTGGGCTGCGCAGCATCAACGTCGACATTATGGCGTTTGCGCGCAGCCGGGCCATTCACCGCGGGGTCACGGCTCCCGGTGTGATCGCACAGATCGATATTGGTGGTGGCTCATCGAGTGTGCTCATTTCCTCTGGAGGTGTACCGCAGTTTGTGCGGGTCATTCCCTCGGGCGGCAACCAGCTGACCAAGGCATTGCGTGCGCGCCTCGGTATTGACGAGGAGGCAGCTGAAGTGCTCAAAATGAAGCTCGGTCTGACGGACGTGGTGGCACCGCACGACGCGATCGCTGCCACGGTCATCCGCGAGGTCACGGCCGAATTGCTCGAAAGCCTGCGCAATACGGTGCAGTACTTCACCAACAATTGGCCGGAGCTGCCGATCGATCACATCGTGCTCATGGGCGGTGGAGCTCGGCTCGGTGGGTTTCCAACCGCTCTGCGCGAAGTCACCGGCTTTCCGGTGCTGACGGCTCAGCCCTTCGGAGGTCTGGAATTGGGGCCCGATGTGGATCGGGCCGCATTGCAAGAATCGGAGTGCACTTTCGTTGCAGCTCTCGGGCTGGCCCTGGGGAGCAAAGCATGAAGCACCGCAGCAACCGGCGCGAGCTGGTTTACGGCGGCGAGCCTCGAGCCAACCTGCTGCCCCTTGAACTTAAGGCCAAACGCAAGGGCAAAATGCTGCGCCGCATCATTCTGGCCGCATCCGCTGGAGTCGTCTTCTTCATGGCGGCATCGATCGGGGCGGTCTCCGTGCAAGCCGGGGTTGCCCAAGCCGATCTCGCGCACGCTGAGGCGCGCACCAACGAGTTGCTTCTGGAATCTGCCAAGTATTCGCAGGTGCGGAGTGTTCAGGCACAGATCGACCTGACGGCGGCCGCACGAACGGTCGGAACCAAAACCGAAATCGACTGGCGAGCCTACCTGGCTGAAGTGCGCGTAATTTTGCCCAGCGTGGTCACCATCGATGCGGTGACGATTGACTCCGGCTCGCCGTGGGAGGACTACGCCCAAAGCACCGTTGCCCTGCACAACCCCCGCGTGGCCACTCTCACCCTCAGCCTGACCAGTCCATCATTGCCGGCCGTACCGCAATGGCTGACGAATCTGAAGATGCTGCCCGGGTTTGCTGATGCCAGCCTCGGTTCGATCACGCGCTCAGAATCGGGTACCTACGTCGTGGACATTGAAATCAACATCAATGCGGATGCCCGTGCGAATCGCGTAGGCGGGGGAAACTGATCATGAATCGAAATCGACTATTCGGTGCAGTGATGGCGTCTACCGTGAGCGCCGCCGTAGTTCTGGGCGGGCTCCTGGGGATTGCGCCGAAGCTCGAGGAGGTGCGAGCCTTGACCGCCCACCGCGAGGTCGTGGACGCGCAGAACGCCGAGTATGAGATCGCCCTCGAGAGCTTGCAACACGACTTTGACGGCATCGCCGAATTCCGCACCTATCTGGGCACGCTGCAGACGGCTGTCCCGCCCGACGCGTCGATTCCGGCATTCGTCGGGCAGCTCGAAGTCATCGCTCATCAGAACAATGTGATCCTTGAGTCGTTGACCCTCGGCGACGCGGTGGCATATGAACAAGTAGCGGGGGCCGCGCTGTCGGCTGGTGCTGGTGCTGGTGCTGGTGACGCTGGTGACGACGCTGTGCCGCCACCAGGGATGCCAGTGCCGGATGCGGACTCTGCCGACTCAGCCAACGCCGCGGCGAACTCGTTTAGCGACGGCGCCTACCTCGCGCTTCCCATCACTATGTCGGTTCAGGGAGCCCAGAGTAATCTCTTTGACTTCGTTGCCGGTCTGCAGCATGGCGAGCGAACCGTGTCCATTTCCACGTTGGTGACCGAGGCCCCCCAGGGAACAGACACCACGGAGCTGGCTATCACCGGGATGATCTACGTGCTTCTGGATCCCAGCGCCCTGGCTCTCGCCCAGTAGCACCTGCCAGGCACTGGTGGACACCGCGACCGGGGCGTCGCGCCCATCGCGGTGGCGCTCACTTTTCCCAGTGGGGTTTCTCGGCTGGGGTGGCGGCGCGGTTTTGACCGGCGGGGCGCCAGGTTTGGGTGGGGTCGAAGATGAGGGGTCCGCGGACCCAGGGGCGTCCGTGTCGCATGTCGATGTTTTATCCGGACGTTTCGATGCTGGCATGCGCGGCGTTGCAGATGAGAACGGCGTTGTCGATATTTGTCAGACCGCCCTTATTCCAGGGAATAACGTGGTGAGCCTGCGTGAGGTGGGGTGGCACGGTGCAGCCGGGGATGACACAGCCACCATCACGGGCCGCTAATGCTCGGCGTTGGCTGTTGGTGAAGAATCGGTTGGTGGTGCCGAGGTGCACAACCTGACCCTGGTGGCCGAACAACACGGGCTGATAGCCGCCGGCGCAGACGAGCTCGTCGACTTGTTTGACGCTGAGGGGGCCGTTGATGCCGTCGATCCAGCCGGCGCCGCGCCCGGCGAGGAGGTCGTCGATGTGGATGTGCACCAGCACCGTCGGTGCCGCGCCGCCCATCGTCGGGGTTCCCGGCTGTCGAGCGGCCGCTTCGAACACCGCGCGGAGGATCCCGTCCTGCTTCTCACCAATCGAGCGGATGTCGCCGGGTTCCTGCGGGCAAGGACTGAGCACCTGGCCGCCCTTGCTCCAGCCTGCTCGGCGCGGCCTGCGTGCCGGCCGTGCTGGCTGTCGGCCTGATCGGCGGTCATCGCCGCTGCCGTCTTCGCCACGGACTTATCAAGGTACTCGGAACGACGCAGCACATCCGTCGTCGACAGCACCCGGGCGCCATCAACAACCCGGCCCACACCCTCCAACGCAAGCAACATGCTCAAGGACTCGTCATCACCGAGCAGCCCGAACGACACCCCACCCAACGCCGCCAACAACGCATCCCGCGCCTGCTCCACCGCCACAATCACAGGGTTCACACTGACCTCGCTCGGGTTTTCCATGAACATGGGCGCCATTGCCTCCTTCCCATGATTGTAGCCCAAACCGAACACAAAAGCGAGAGAAGCTCAGGTAAATTTCTACACGAATTTCGGTGCCACAGCGAATTGGCGGAGCTTCCCCCGCGCTGGAAGGCCCTGAATCACGTTCAATTGAAAGGTTCGTGCCCTCGGAGGCGTTGCGGTGACGCGAAAGACAAATGAAAATAACTATCGAAACTCTGTCACCATTTTATGCAGGGCGGATTCGGGCGATTGGAATGGCGTCCCGATCCACAAACAGCGGGCCCGGGCCCGGGCCCGGGACAAAGTGCAGGGTGTGAAACGCGGCAAGGGGCATGGAGCAGGACGAGGCCCCACGGACACTGCGGGGCGGCAGGGCAAGAGTCTCGGCGCTCAGCGAGAGTCCACTGAACGCTGCGGCGCTCAGCGAGAGATCGGGAAAACAGTGACATACCGGGTGCAGACCCCCAGATCGCGGGACTACCGAGCCGGCAGTCGCGTCGTTAGCGTTACGGCTTACGTAGACCTCGGCGAACACGACTTACCCTCGTAGCGCCAAGCCTGCCAGCCTCGGTCACCGCACCCTCGATGACCGGTCGTCTTGCCCCGAACAACCAGCGCGGCCGTGTCTTTCGCGGCAATCAGTACCCGACGCCATTGCTTTGCGAGAAGGATCCCATGGACGACCCGAAAATGCCCCCGTCGCCGACCGACAATGCGGGCAGGCACGAGACCCCCGCGGCGAGCGACGCCATCGACTGGCACCCCGTTTCGGCCCGCGATGCGCTGGACGAGAGCCGCCCCGGTGAGGTGCAGGTGCTGCCCCAGCTCCGTGCCCGCACCCGGTCACTCGCCGACGCCACGACCGGCACAGTGCCGGAGCAGCGCCACGTCCATGCCGCGCCGTTCGACGAGGAGCCACCGTTGCCATCCGCCGACCAGCCTCAGCCGGTGCACCCGCTCGAGCCGGCCGATAAAGCGCTCGGTCCGATCGACGCTGACCTGCTCGCGGCGCTCGAGTGTGTCGTCGCGCAGCACGGTTCCGACCTGCACGTCACCGTGGGGTCCCCGCCGAAGATCCGCCGGGACGGGGGTCTGGGCTCGATCGACAATGCGCCGATCTGGTCGGCGAAGAAGGCGAGCCGGGCGATCCGCAGCATCCTCTCTGCCCCGCAGCAGAACATCTTCGACCGCGATCACGAGCTGGACTTCGCCTACACGCTGCACGGCGCAGGCCGGAAAGCCAGCCGGTTTCGGGTCAATGTGCACCAGCAGCGGGGAACGCCCGGGGCGGCCTTTCGACTGATTCCGAGCGAGATCCAAGACCTCAAGTCGCTCGGTATCCCCGAGTCCGTGGCCGAGTTCGCGCAGCTTCCCCGCGGGCTCGTGCTCGTGGCGGGGCCGACCGGCTCGGGAAAGTCGACCACCCTCGCCGCGCTCGTCGACCTCGTCAACAGCACGCGGGCCGACCATATCGTGACCGTGGAGGATCCAATTGAGTTTCTGCACGCGCACAAGAAGTCAGTGGTGACCCAGCGCGAGGTGGGAGCGGATACGGCCAGTTTCGCATCCGCTTTGAAGCACGTGTTGCGGCAGGACCCCGACGTGATTTTGATCGGCGAGCTGCGGGATCTCGAGACAATTCAGGTGGCGCTGACCGCCGCCGAGACCGGGCATCTCGTCTTCGCGACCCTGCACACGCAGAGCGCGGCCCAGACCGTCGACCGCATCGTGGATGTTTTTCCGCCGCACCAGCAAAACCAGGTGCGCGCGCAACTGGCCCAGACGCTGCAGGGAGTGATCTGCCAGGCCCTGGTCAAGTCGGCGACCGGCATCGGGCGTGTGGCGGCCACCGAGATTCTCGTGACGACTCCGGCGATCGCCAACCTCATTCGCGAGGGCAAGACACACCAGATCGAATCGATGATGCAAACCGGGCGCGAGCGTGGCATGCACACCCTGGATCAGCACCTCGCCGAACTCGTGAACAGAGGACAGGTCACGCGCCAGGCCGCGCTGGAGAAGGCCCAAAACGCCGTGGGACTCGAGAAACTCATTCGTCGCAGCGACACGCCAAGACAGACCGGCGGCTTCTCGTTCGCCGCCGATCCGGGCTTCGTGGAGGCCGGTTTCGCTGCGGCTGGACTTGCGCCGGCGGGATTTGCGCCGGCGGGATTTGCGGAGAAGCCGTTTGTCGAGCCCAGCTTTAGGCAGACCAGCTTTCGTGAGGCGGCGGCCGGCCTGCCCGGCGCGAACGGCGTGGCCGCGGCGGACAGCCCGACGGCTGCGACCGCTGACCTCGCCCGGTCGGCGAGCTGATGTCGACCGCCGTCGCTTTTTCTTACACCGGGCGGGACACCGCCGGCAAGAACGTGAAGGGGCAACTCGATGCCCTGAGTGAGTCCCAGGTGGCGTCCCGGCTGAACACCCTGGGTATCGCCCCCATCTCGATCGCCCCGGTCGTGCCGGGAACCGGGCTCGGGCGGTCACTGACTCTGTCGGTCTTCGCGCGCGGAGTGCGCCTGAAGGACCTCGCCATCATGAGCCGGCAGTTCGCCACCATGATCGGGGCCGGGCTGTCGCTGCTGCGCGCCCTGAGCATCCTCACCGAGCAGACCGAGAGTAAACCCCTCGCGGCTGTGCTCGCCCTGGTCCGCGACGACGTCGAAGCCGGGCAGTCGATCTCGGAGTCGCTCGCGAAGCATCCGCTGACCTTTCCGCCGATCATGGTGAACATGGTTCGCGCCGGTGAGACCGGCGGCTTTCTCGACGGCGCGCTGAACTCGATCGCCGAGAACTTCGAGAAGGAGGTCAAGCTGCGCGGCACCATCAAGTCGGCGATGACCTACCCGGTGATCGTGCTGGCAATGTCGTTCGCCGCCGTGCTGATCATGCTGATCTTCATCGTGCCGATCTTTCAAGACATGTTCACCGGCCTGGGCGGCGCCCTGCCGCTGCCCACCCAACTACTCGTCACCCTCTCGGAATCGATGATCTACGTTGTACCGATCGGCGCGGTGCTCGGCGTCGCCTTCGCCCTCTGGTGGCGACGCAACAAACACACCGAGGCCGTGCGCCGCCGACTCGACCCGTTGCGGCTGAAACTGCCGGTGTTCGGGTTGCTGCTCAAGAAGATCGCGGTGGCACGGTTCAGCCGCAACTTCTCCAACATGCTCGGCGCCGGCGTCCCCATTTTGCAGGCGCTGAAGATCGTGGGGGAGACCAGCGGCAACTGGGCCATCGAAAATGCGTTGACCGAGGTCGGCGAGGCGGTGCGGCGCGGAAAGTCCGTCTCGGAGCCGCTGCTCGAACACCCGGTCTTTCCGGCCATGGTCGTGCAGATGATCGCCGTAGGAGAGGATGCCGGAACGCTCGAGTTGATGCTCGACAAGATCGCCGACTTCTACGACCAGGAGGTGCAATCTGCCACCGAGCAGCTCACCGCCATGATCGAACCGCTGCTGATCGCCTTTCTCGGCGTCGTCATCGGCGGCATGGTGATCGCCCTCTACCTGCCCATCTTCAGCATCGCCAGCATGATCAAGTAAGCCAGCACTGCCCTCGACCCCGCCTCGCGGGTCGAGACGCTGGCGTAAAGCGTGCCGGCTTCTCGACCCGCAGTGTGGGGCGTTTGGTGTGCCCGCGGAGTGCGAACGATCCCGTTGTGGGGGTGGGTAATACCCAAAATCACCCTCACTTGTGGGTCGTGCGGAAGAAAAATGGCCCCCTAATCTGAAGCTCCGATCGCACCCTCGGTCGCCAAGAAACACAGCACGTAAGAAACACGGAACCACGAGCCCTTACCCGGCTCGCTTTGTACGGCCCACTTCCAACCCGAATGGACACACCATGATTATTCGCCTGCTCGCTTCACTGAACCAGCGCCGCGCACGCTTCACCGAGAACCAGAAAGGGTTCACGTTGATCGAGCTGCTCGTCGTCGTAATCATCATCGGCATCCTCGCCGCCATCGCCATCCCCGTGTACATGGGCGTGCAGGACAATGCCAAGGACGCGAGCGTCAAGAGCGACCTCGCCAACGCCAAGACCGCGATCATCGCGCTGCAGACGGAATCGGGTGAGATGCCCGCTACCGGTGGGTTCAACGAGACGGATATGCCTGGCGTGACCAGCTATGGCTACACCAAGGGCCCGAACACCACCACGATCAGCTACGTGCAGCTCACGACGACGACCTTCTGCATCGGAGCAACCAGCAAAACCAATGCGGAATACTACGTGACCGAGTCGATCGGCATCACCGACAACGCCACGTTGGCCAACGCGAGCTGCACCTTCTAAAGCGGCAACGCCGTCTCAGCGGATGCTCCTGCCTGGCGGCAGTATTCGCTCGGCAGTAACGCTGCACCGGAGTGAGCCGGGGCCACCCCTTCGGGCCGCCCCGGCCACCCGGTTCTGCAACACCTCGACCTGATTCTCGCGAAGGAAGCCCTCGTGCACGCTCCAAAACAGCTCAGCCTGGGCCGCCGCCTCGCCCGACACGACGACGGCGTCAGTCTCATCGAAGTGCTCGTGGCCATGCTGATCTTCGCCATTATCGCCGTCGGTGTCGGCTACGGACTCGTCACCTCCCTCTATCTCGGCAACGACGCACGGTCCCGCGAATCGGCCGTCAACCTGGCCGCGCAGGAGATCGACCTCGCCCGCTCGGCCGGAAACGTATTCGCCGTGCTCGAAAGCACCAGCACGGTCGTACAAAACGGCACGACCTTCACCCTGCACCGCTCCACCGACTGGGAAACCACCACCGGTGCCGACGGCAACTGCGGTTCCGGCGGCGGCCAGCTGCGTTACCGCCGCGTCAACGTCACCGTCACCTGGGATAGCATGCGCGCCACGACTCCGGTCGTG
The DNA here is from genome assembly GCF_004403235.1 of Cryobacterium sp. Hh38. NCBI lineage: Bacteria > Bacillati > Actinomycetota > Actinomycetes > Micrococcales > Microbacteriaceae > Cryobacterium > Cryobacterium sp. Hh38. Next base: position 26,736 of record NZ_SOHD01000033.1, read on the forward strand.
CGCGCCGACAGTGCACTCGCCCCCGGCAGCCGCATCAACGATCCGGCACTCGGCACCATCCTCGTGTCGGTGCTGACCGCCTCCGGCAGCGGCGCCGCCGGCGTGGCCATCTCCGCAGCGCCGGGTGTCGTCCCGAACGGCGCTGCGATGCTCAGCGAGGCACCAGCGGCAACGGATGCCGAGGGTTGCAGTTATCTGCTCAAGGTGCAGCCCGGTACCTATGACGTCACCGTCTCCCGCCCCAACTTCGTCGACAAAAATCAGGCGACCAGCGGGGCGCAGACGGTCGGTGTCGCGGCCGGAGGAGCGGCATCCGTCGCCTTCGCCTACGATCTGGCCGGAACCGTCACGGCCCACTACGGCACCAACTATTCGGAGGGCACGACGCTGCTGCCGAGCAACCTGAGCACCACCTTTCGCAGCGCGTACGAGCCCTACGCAGCTGTCAACCCGAGCAGCGCGAACGTGCAGACCTTTCGACTGCACCCGTTCGGCTATGAGGTCTTCGCCGGCCGTTTCATAGCGGCTACCCCGGTCGCCCCCGGCTGCGTATCGGTCGACCCTGCTTCCTGGACCACCGCGGCCGCCGATGGGGCCATCGGCACCGCGGCCGCCTCCATCGGTATCCTTCCCGGCGGCAGTGCCACCGTCGACGTGCCGCTCGGCGTGCTGTCCGTGACCGGCCTGGCCGGGCAATTCTTGCGGGCCGAGACGACGACCGCCCCGGCCGGCAGCGGAGATCCGGGCTGCGGAGTCGCCACGACCTACAACTTCGGGCAGCTCCCCGCCGACGCCACGACCCAACTCGGCCTGCCGTTTGGCTCCTGGACCTTCTTCTCCGGTGCCGCCAGCGGCTCCGAGACGACGCCCGTGCCCGCTGCAAACCTCGCCGTGCTCACCCGGGGCGTGGCCGCCGGCGGCGTCGTCACCCTCGACCCGCGAGCGGTGGCGCCATGATGCCGTCCCGCACCAACGAGGCCGGTCTGTCGCTGGTCGAGCTGCTCGTGGCGATGCTGCTGCTCGGCGTGTTCATGACCATGATCTCGAGCCTCTATCTGAGCGCCTCCCGCTCGCTCGGCCAGGCCAAGCTGCTCACCGCGAACACCCGGCAGGTGTCCAACGGCATGAACGAGGTCGCCCGGGTCATCCGTGCGGCCACCGAGAACCCGGTGTCCGGGCATCCGCTGCCCGACCCGGCCCTCGTCGAAGCGACCCCGGAAGTGGTGACCCTCTATGCCTACGTCAACCTCGGCATGCCCACCCAACAGCCGGTGAAGATTCGCCTGTCCCTCGACGCCGACCGGCGACTGGTCGAGACCCGCTGGGCAGCCACCGCCCTCAGCGGCGGGTATTTCGGGTTTTCCGGCGAGCCGGAATCGTCGCGCATCATCGCCGAAACCGTGGCGCCGGGCGACCCCGGCACATTTCTGTTCGGCTACCGTGACGCCGCCGGCCTGCCTCTGCTCGGCTCGGGGGGCGACGGCAGGCTGCTCACCAGTACCGAGCTACGCAGCGTCGCATCCGTTTCGGTGAATCTCACGGTGCAGGCCACCGTGACGGATGCCCGCAGCGCGGTCACCCTGCACAATACCGTCGGCATGCCCAACGTTGCCGTCGCGGCGGGGGCGTCATGAGCGCCTACCCGTTCTGGCGCCCCTCCCGGCGCCGGAGCACCTGGACGCCCCGAAAGCGATTCGCGTTGCTGAGCGTCTTTCGTCGCCTCATCCGCCGAGAACCGGACGAACGCGGCGCCGCCCTCGTCGTCGTGATCGGCCTCGGCCTGCTGCTGCTCACCCTCGTCGCTACCGCGATGACGTTCTCCGTCAGCGGCAGCCTCAAAGCCTCGAGCGACCAGAACTGGAACGGCGCCATGGCCGCCGCCTATGCCGGTGTGGCCGACTACGAAAGCCGCCTCGCCAACGACAACACCTACTACCGGTTCGGCAACCCGGCGGCAAGCTTCAGCGCGGGCAGCACAGTCACTGCGCCCTCGGCGGCCACCGAGAACCCGGCATTCGGCCTCGGCACCGACGGCGCCTGGGACACCGTCACCGGCAGCGACGGCACCGCGTCTTTCCGCTACGAGGTCGACAACGCGGCCTATGCGTCGTCGGGAGTGTTGCGCATCCGCTCCACCGGGCGGGTGGGAGCCGTGGCCCGCAGCATCGTCGCCAATATCCGGCAGGACGGCTTCATCGACTACCTCTACTTCACCGTGTATGAGATGCAGGACCCGGCGCAGAGCGGAATCACGACGTCCGGCTGCGCCGACACCTACGCCTGGGCCGGTCGGCCGATGCCCTCCGGCGGCACGAGCGTGTGCGGCGACATCGCCTTCGGCAGCAGCGACGTCGTCAACGGTCCGGCGCACTCCAACGACACCATGCGCATCTGCGGGGCCACGTTCAACGGCACGATCACGACGGGCGATCCGGGAGCGCCCGGTGCGAATTACCTCAAGAAAGCCTCCGACGGCAGCGACTGCTCTGGGCAGGTTTTCAACGGCGGCCAGCCGACGACCAGCCCGGTCATCGCGATGCCGGCTACCAACATGCAGCTCAAGCAGGAAACCCGGACGGACGCCGGTATCGACGCTCCGGGTTGCCTCTACACCGGCCCGACCAGCATCGTACTGAACAGCTCGGGCACCATGACCATCCGTTCGCCCTGGACCAAGAAGACCCGCATCGTCGGGGACCCGGCGACGTCGGGCAGCACGCCGGCGGCCTGCGGCCTGCCGGGAACGGCCAATGGCCAGCTTGGCTCGACGGCCGGCGCCACCGTCCCGGTGTTGAACGCGAACCTGCTCTTTGTCCAGAGCGTTCCGGGCGTCGTCACTGATCCGAACTATATGAGCAGCACCGACTGGCCCAGCGGCCAAAGCGCGGCCACCTGCTCCGTCGGCAACGGTATCGGCTTTCCCGTGACGCATGAAACCGCGCCAAGCGCCCGGTCCTATGACTGCCGCAAGGGGGATGCCTTCGTGATGGGCACCCTGGACGGCACGATGACCATCGCCACCGACAACTTTCTCTACGTCACCGGCGACATCATTTATTCGGATGCATCCACCGACGTGCTCGGGCTGGTCGCGCAGAATGCCATCTGGGTTTGGAACCCGTACTGCGACAGTACGCATGGGGAGGTTTGCCCGGGGGTTGGCCTCGGTGAAGGTGGCGCCATCCTGCCTGACAATCGGCGCATCGACGCGGCCATGCTCTCGCTCGACCACACCATTCAGGTGCAGAACTACGATCGCGGCGGCAATCAGGGCGTGCTGACCATCAACGGGTCGCTCGCCCAGAAATATCGCGGCTCCGTGCGAATGACCAACAGCGGCGGCGCCAACGGGTACAGCAAGAACTACACCTACGATCCGCGCTTTCGCTACATTGCGCCGCCCAAATTCCTCTCACCGGTGTCGGCCCGCTACAGCGTGAACCTGCTGGTTGAAGTGAGTTCGGCGTTCACCGCGCGGGGAGCGACGATTCCGTAATGACCGGCCGCGCCCAGCATCCACTCGTCAGTTCACCCATCCCTATTTATAAGGAGCACTTCTCGTGGCTCAGAGCATCGTCGGAATAGACATCGGCACCGCGCACCTGCGCGCCGTCGAGGTGCGGGGTCCCGGCAAGCCCCGGCCGATGCTGCTGCGCTATCACGAGGTGTCGCTGCCGCCTGGAGCCGTCATCGCCGGCGAGGTGATCGAGCCGAATACGGTGGCCGCCGCGCTCAAAGCGCTGTGGTCTGGCGGTGGGTTCCGTTCCCGCCAGGTAGTACTCGGCATGGGCAACCAGCGCGTGCTGGCCCGCGACCTGAGCGTGCCCAAAATGTCGCTCGCGCGCATTCGACAAGCGCTCCCGTTCGAGGTGCAGGACCTGCTGCCGGTACCGGTCGCCGACGCACTGCTCGACTTCTATCCCATCTCGGAGTCGACGACCGAGCACGGCCAAACCGTGAACGGGCTGCTCATAGCGGCCGTCAAGGCGGCCGTCGTCGCCAATGTCTCCGCGGTACGTCTGGCGGGACTCAGAACCATCGACGTCGACCTGATCCCCTTCGCGGTCAGCCGCCTGCTGGTCACCCGCCCCGGCATCGACGGCGTCGTGGCCGTCATCGACCTCGGCGCGACGACCACGAGCATCGTGATCACCCGCAACGGTGTACCCCAGTTCGTGCGCATCATCCCCACCGGAGCCAACGATCTCACCCAGGCTCTCAGCGACGGTTTGCAAACGGATGCCGCCGCCGCCGAGCAGCTGAAACGGCGCGTCGGTCTGCCGGCCGCGACCGAATCGTCCGCCGCCGCAGTGCTGTTCGCCGCCGCAGTGCCGGATTCCAGCCCGATCGAGGCGGCCGCCGCCCGCATCATTGCGGACACCATGCACGACCAGCTCGGCAGCATCGTCAACACGCTCAGCTACTTCGCCAACACCCGGCCGAGCGATCCAGTGTCGGCCATCATACTCAGCGGTGGGGGAGCCGAGCTTCCCGGCCTGGCCGAGGCGGTCTCGAAATTGACCCGCCTCGGCGTGACCCGGGGGGATCCGCTCGCAACGGTGGGTCTCGCATCCGTTATCGATGCTCAAGCGCTGCGGCTGAGCGGCTCCGCCTACACCGTGGCCCTCGGCCTCGCGCTCGGGCGTGCAGCATGAGACGAGCTTCGAACGACGATGTGCCCGTCATCGGCGGCGACCAACGGGTCGACCTGCTGCCGCCGGAGGTGCGAGCCGAGCGGCGCGGCCAGCGGCAACGGCGCAGCCTCGCCCTCGGCGTCACGGGCATCGCCGTGCTCGTCGCCCTCGGAGTCGGCGCGTCAACGGCGCTCGCGCTGAGCGCCCAAACCAAACTCGCGACCGAGCAGGCCCGCACCGAAACCCTGCTGACCGAACAGGGCAAGTACTTCGCCGTGCGGTCGTTGCAACACCAGATCGCGCTGAGCGAGGCGGCGCAGCAGCTGGGCGCCTCGACTGAAATTGACTGGAAGGGCTACCTCGACGCAGTGCAGGGTACCCTGCCGAGCAGCGTCGCGATCGGCACGGTACAGGTGGATTCGGCGACCCCGCTCGCGGCATACACCCAGGCGACCGCACCGCTGCAAGGACTGCGGGTGGCGACCGTGTCGTTCACCGCGACGAGCGCCGTGCTGCCGGACATTCCAGCCTGGCTGAACGCGCTCAGTACGCTCGACGGCTTTGCCGACGCGCTGCCGGGCTCGGTCTCGCTCGACCAAAACTTGGGCAGCTATACCGTTACCATCACGATGCACGTCAATGACGTGGCGTTCGCGCACCGCTTCGACCCGCCGAAAAAGGACTAGCCATGGACAAGAACAAGCTCTGGCTCATCGGTTCGGTGCTGGTGACGAGCGTCATCGTCGTTCTCGGCGTGCTTCTCGGAGTGCAGCCGCAGCTGGACAGCATGAACGCCGCCGACGCGAGCCGGGCGGCCGTGCAGAGTACGAATGCCGGGCACGTCGCCCTGCTCGCCCGCCTCAAGCACGACTTCGAAGACCTGGACGCGCTGACCGCGACGGCTGAGGCGCTCGCCGAATCCGTGCCGAGCGGCTCGGCCATGCCGGCCTTCGTTGACCAGCTCGACGCCCAGGCCCAGGCGGTGGGCCTCACCCTCACCGGAATGACCGTGACCGAGGCGCAGGCCTATGTGCCTTTGCTGCCCGAGGTTCCGGCGGCTGCGACTTCTACGGGGTCGGCTGCGCCGGATTCAGAAGGCGCGTCTGCGGCGGCTTCTTCGGCCGCGGCGGCTGCAACGCCAGCGCCCGTCGCGCTGATCACGGAGAGCAACTTCGCCGCCTTCCCGCTGCAGATCACCGTGACGGGAACCTACGCCCAGGTGCTTGAATTCGTGGCCAGTCTGCAATCCGGGAGCCGGTTGTTCCTCGTGCACGGGATCGATACCGCGCAGGCCTCCGGCGAAGAGACCTTGGTGGACGCGACCATCTCTGGACTGGTGTATTCGCTGGTAGCGGCGACGACATCCGTTGGATAATGGCGCGGCACGCCGAGTCTCCGTGGCATTTGCCGTGCCCTTGGTACAATAAAGGCCAGTCACGGCGAAGGCCACGAGGAGTTCAGCATGAGCGACAACACGCCACTTGACGGCAAGAAGAATTCTGAAACGGATGCAACGGCGTCGCCCGACGAGACCGCTCGCGGGCATGCCGTGCCGGAGCCTGCAGAAGTACTTTCAGCGGAGGCAGCTTCGCCTGAGCCGGTGCAGGAGCCCCTCGTCATCGACTATGACGCCATCAACGCCAACCTGACCGCGGCCGAACGTGCCGATGCCGCGACCGCTTCGGCGAACTCTCGCAACCTGTCGCCGATGTCGACGGCCGAGCCGGTTGCATCGGCCGACGTTGACGCCCCGAGCCTCGCCGACGACTACGCCGACTCCTATACTCCGGCGGCCACCGTGCCGGCCCGGAGCACGGCCATCGATTCAGAACCCGTGGTCACCCCGTCGGCTCTTCTCGTTGTCGGAACGCCCGCCGCCGCTTCCACTGTGCCGGTCGATGACGTGCCGGTCGATGACGTGCCGGTCGACGACGTGCCGGTCGCCGTGCCGGTCGCCGCGCCGGCGCCTGCTGCTCCGGCTTACGCCGCGCCCGCAGCCCAGTCGCCGATCTACGTGCAGGCGCCGACCAAGCCGCGCCTGCGCAGCAACCGGGGCGGTGGCATCCTGATCGCCTTGCTCGCCACGGTGGTTTTCGCCCTGCTCTACGCTGCAGCAGCCTTCATCATCATCGGAGTGACCAGCACCAGCGTCGCCGCGACCGTGACCGGGTTCACCACCTTTGCCGCACTGCCGGTCTTCTACATTCCCATCCTGTTCTTCTTCCTCGCCTATGTCGGACTGATCGCTCTGGTCAACCGGGGCGGCTGGTGGGCGTACGTGCTGTTCGGATTCATCGTCGCCGTCGTCGTCTACTTCTCTTACATCGGCGGGGCGCTGCTCGGCCTCGTCTTCGATGGAACGGCCGACACGGTCGGTGCCGCCGACCTCAGTCGCTTCGTGTCCTCGCTCTGGCTGAACCCGGGCGCGATCGCCGCCGGACTCATCGCCCGCGAGGTTCCGATCTGGGCCGGCGCCTGGATCGCCCGTCGCGGACGCCGCGTCACCGCCCGCAACCTTGAGGCCCGCACCGAGTACGAGCGCCTGCTCGCCGACGGCCCCCACCCCACCCGCCCGTAGCGTTCTGTTTTTGGCCCCGGTCGTGGGCCCAGTTTAGAAACTGGGCCTGGGTTCACGGGGTGGCCCGGTCTTCACGCCAGCCGCGGCATCCGCTTCGCTGCACCGTGTGCGGCGGCTCGCGCTGCGCCCGCGGGCCTACGCTAGAGCCATGCGGGAATACCGAAAGTACGCGATCACCATGGCGGCCTTTTCGGTCGTCCTCTATGTGGCCCTCATCGTGGCGTCATTCGGGGTGCTCAGCCTGCTGCTCAATCGCGACGTCATCAACGAAACGGATGCCGGTGCCCTCCTCGGCCCCCTCATGGTCACGACCGCGGTCCTCGCCCTGGTCTGGGTCATTCTCTCCGCAGTGCTGCGCTCGCCCGAGCGCCTCACCCAGGTGCCGCCGCTGCCGATCTTCCTCGCCGGAGTCGCTGCCTACCTGACCTATTGCGTCTTCGGGGGAGTCTTCTACAGCCTCGGCGCCGGCGAACTCTTTCGCTCGGTAATCTTCATCGGCGGCGAGATGACGAGCCCCTTCGCGATCTCCGTCGCGGTCTGCGGCTGGCTCATCGCGTTTCTCTACTTCGTCGTGCTGCTGGCCAAGCCCGACGGATCCGGCACTCCCGAGTGGCCCTGGCAGAAGGACGACGACAACGAGCCCCGATGATGGGGTCGTTCGTGGCCCCTCGCGGGTAACGCCGGTCGAGTACCCTTGTGCAGTATGGAAGGGTCCATCGAATCGCGCGTCAACCATGAGGTTGAGAACTGGCTGCGTTGGATCACCCGGTGGCGGCCCGCAACGCACCGCGGCCGCGCACGGCTTTGCCGTCAGTGCTTCGGCTCGCCGATCATCGCGTCGGCCGGACTTGCCGTCGACGTGCCCCACGTCGTGCAGCACGCCCTCTCCATGCGCATGAAGATCGTCATCGACGCATCGGTCGATGAATACACCGAGCGCAACCTCCCGCTGCTCGCGCACGAACTCAACCTGAGCGAGCGCCGCCAATCCGCGCAGGCGTATCGCCCGGCCGAAGGACTCGAGCCGGAATTTCGCGGCCTCGACCTTGACCCGCAACCGGCAGCGGATGCGCCCTACCTCTTCACCTTCAGCGAGCTCGCCGGCCTGGAACCCCCCGACTCACCGCCTGCGGCCCCCAAGCCTGCCGCCCCGGGCGGTGATTTCGAGTCCGAACCCGGTCAAGGTCCCGGCCGGAATCCCCAGGCCGACCACGACCCAGACGAAACAGCAAAGGAGCGCCTCCCGCCGCTCACCCCCGAAGAAAAGGCCGCCCTCCGGGTAGAAATCGGCCTCGCCGACGAGTTCGCCACCCAGGTCGGCCGCCGGGTCTGTGCCCAACTCCGGCAACAGCAGTCTCGCCTGCTCGCCGCGATCGCCGAGCACGTCGAGCCCCAGGTGCAGGCCCTGCTCGCCGACCTCGACAGCACCCTCGACTCCCCGCTCTGGCCGCGCAATCCCTAGTCGAGCCCGCGCATCCGCTCTGATACGAGAAGCAAATACCGACCGGGCCCGGGCCCGGAAACTGGGCCCACGATAGATCATGGGCCCAGCGACCGGGCCCAGGCCCGGGAAGTAGAAGTGCAGGAGAAGGGGCGCGCGGCGGCACCTGCGACGCGGGGCACAACCCATTTGACCGTCAAGGCCCCGCCGGGCTAGAATTACCCGGTGTGCGCTTTGTCGTGCGCCTGAATTATGCCCTCCTGAGAGCACAGGCCGAGATTCCACACATGTAGGGCTGGTCGAAGGCCATGCCCCCACGGCATACCCACCAAAACACGCGCGAGCAATCGTGTGGGTTCAAGCGGGTCCAGATGAACTCGACCTAACTCGCAAGAGCTAAGTCGAATGCTAACCATCACAAAGCTGTCACCGTGCAGCAATATCAAGGAGTATTTAGTGCCCACCATTCAGCAGTTGGTCAGGAAGGGCCGTAGCCCCAAGGTCACCAAGACCAAGGCTCCCGCCCTGAAGTCCAACCCGCAGCAGCGCGGCGTTTGCACCCGCGTCTACACCACCACCCCGAAGAAGCCGAACTCGGCTCTTCGCAAGGTCGCCCGCGTCAAGCTTTCCAACGGCACCGAGGTCACCGCCTACATTCCCGGCGAGGGCCACAACCTGCAGGAGCACTCCATGGTGCTCGTGCGCGGAGGCCGTGTTAAGGACCTCCCCGGTGTGCGTTACAAAATCATTCGCGGCGCACTGGACACCCAGGCCGTCAAGAACCGTAAGCAGGCACGTAGCCGCTACGGCGCAAAGATGGAGAAGAAGTAATGCCCCGTAAAGGACCCGCTCCCAAGCGCCCTGTCATTGCCGACCCGGTTTACGGTGCACCCATCGTCAGCCAGCTCGTCAACAAGATCCTTCTCGATGGCAAAAAGGGCCTCGCCGAGCGCATCGTTTACGATGCCCTCGCCGGGGTGTCCGCCAAGAACGAGCTGGATGCCGTTGTCACGCTGAAGAAGGCACTCGACAACGTCCGTCCGACCCTCGAGGTGCGTTCGCGCCGCGTCGGTGGTTCCACCTACCAGGTTCCGGTTGAGGTCAAGCCGCACCGCGCCAACACCCTGGCGCTGCGCTGGTTGACCAGCTACGCCAAGGCGCGTCGCGAGAAGACCATGACCGAGCGTCTCACCAACGAGATCCTCGACGCGAGCAACGGCCTCGGTGCCGCTGTCAAGCGTCGTGAAGACACTCACAAGATGGCTGAAGCGAACAAGGCCTTCGCTCACTACCGCTGGTAGCTAGCTCCATCGAGCATTCCTGATCAGCTGTTCAGGCGCGTGTCGGCATAGTCGGCGCGCGCCTGAACACAGCTGAGAAGCGGATGCTTACGGCCCTGTTCTGCATTTCCACCCCTACCCGCTGGAGGACCCCCGTGGCACTTGACGTGCTCACCGACCTGAGTAAGGTCCGCAATATCGGCATCATGGCTCACATTGATGCTGGCAAGACCACCACGACTGAGCGCATCCTGTTCTACACGGGTGTCAACCACAAGATCGGCGAGACCCACGACGGCGCCTCGACGATGGACTGGATGGCGCAGGAGCAGGAACGTGGCATCACGATCACCTCCGCTGCGACGACCTGTTTCTGGGACAACAACCAGATCAACATCATCGACACCCCCGGACACGTGGACTTCACCGTGGAGGTGGAGCGTTCACTCCGCGTCCTCGACGGTGCTGTTGCCGTGTTCGACGGCAAGGAGGGCGTTGAGCCCCAGTCCGAAACCGTGTGGCGTCAGGCCGACAAGTACGACGTTCCCCGCATTTGCTTCGTCAACAAGATGGACAAGCTCGGCGCCGACTTCTACTTCACGGTCGACACCATCATCAAGCGCCTCGGCGCCAAGCCGCTGGTCATCCAGCTGCCGATCGGTGCAGAGTCTGACTTCGAGGGTGTCGTTGACCTCGTTCAGATGCGCGCACTGACCTGGCGTGGCGACTCCAAGGGTGACGTGGAGATGGGCTCGAAGTACGCCATCGAAGAGATCCCCGCCGACCTCGTCGAGAAGGCTGCTGAGTACCGCAAGCTTCTGCTCGAGACCGTTGCCGAAACCGACGATGACCTCATGGAGCGTTACTTCGCCGGCGAAGAGCTGACGGTTGCCGAGATCAAGGGCGCCATTCGCAAGCTCACCATCAACAGCGAGATCTACCCGGTTCTCTGTGGTTCTGCATTCAAGAACCGCGGCGTTCAGCCGATGCTCGACGCTGTCATCGATTACCTTCCGACGCCGCTCGACGTGCCTGCCATTGAGGCACACGACCCGCGCGACGAAGAAAAGGTCATCATGCGTCACCCCGACGCCGAGGAGCCCTTCACGGCTCTCGCGTTCAAGGTTGCGGTGCACCCGTTCTTCGGTCGCCTCACCTATGTTCGCGTGTACTCGGGCCGTCTCGACTCCGGAGCCCAGGTCATCAACTCGACCAAGGGCAAGAAGGAGCGCATCGGCAAGATCTTCCAGATGCACGCCAACAAGGAGAACCCGGTGGCCTTCGTGACCGCCGGTCACATCTACGCGGTCATCGGCCTCAAGGACACCACCACGGGCGACACCCTGTGCGACCCGAACGCCCAGGTCGTACTTGAGTCCATGACGTTCCCTGACCCGGTTATCGAGGTCGCGATTGAGCCGAAGACCAAGCAGGACCAGGAAAAGCTGGGCCTTGCCATTCAGAAGCTCGCCGAAGAAGACCCCACCTTCCGTACCGAACAGAACCAGGAAACTGGCCAGACGGTAATCAAGGGAATGGGTGAACTTCACCTGGACATCCTGGTCGACCGCATGAAGCGTGAATTCAACGTTGAGGCGAACGTCGGCAAGCCCCAGGTCGCGTACCGCGAGACGATCCGCAAGGCCGTCGAGCGTCACGACTACACGCACAAGAAGCAGACCGGTGGATCCGGCCAGTTCGCGAAGATTCAGATCGCGATCGAGCCGATGGAAATCACTGCTGAAAAGTCGTACGAGTTCCTGAACAAGGTCACTGGTGGCCGTATCCCGCGTGAGTACATCCCCTCGGTGGATGCTGGAATTCAGGATGCGCTCCGCGTAGGCGTCCTGGCCGGCTACCCGATGGTGGGCGTTCGAGCCAGCCTGCTTGACGGCGCTGCGCACGACGTTGACTCCTCGGAGATGGCGTTCAAGATTGCCGGATCGATGGGCTTCAAAGAAGCCGTTCGTAAGGCGAACCCCGTTCTGCTCGAGCCGCTGATGGCCGTCGAAGTTCGTACCCCTGAGGAATACATGGGTGACGTAATCGGAGACCTCAACTCGCGTCGTGGGCAGATCCAGACCATGGAGGATGCGCAGGGCGTGAAGGTAATTCGCGCTCACGTTCCACTGTCGGAGATGTTCGGATACATCGGTGACCTGCGGTCGAAGACCAGCGGCCGTGCGGTGTACTCGATGACGTTCGAGAGCTATGCGGAGGTCCCGAAGGCTGTTGCCGACGAGATCATCAACAAGAACAAGGGCGAATAGCCCTCTATTCTGGCCTTCGGGCCGAATCGCTTCGGCCACCTGGCCCGAGTAACATAAGTAGACACATCCAGCGCATACCGGCCGCTCATAACGGCGGCCGTGAATTTGCACGCGAGTCCTGAGGAGGACCCACAGTGGCCAAGGCCAAGTTCGAGCGGACAAAGCCGCACGTAAACATCGGAACGATCGGTCACGTTGACCACGGAAAGACCACGCTGACTGCAGCGATCTCCAAGGTTCTTGCCGATAAGTTCCCGTCCAAGATCAACGTTCAGCGCGACTTCGCGTCGATTGACTCGGCTCCGGAAGAACGTCAGCGCGGCATCACGATCAACATTTCGCATGTTGAGTACGAGACCGACAAGCGTCACTATGCTCACGTCGATGCTCCCGGCCACGCTGACTACATCAAGAACATGATCACCGGTGCTGCTCAGATGGACGGCGCAATCCTCGTGGTTGCCGCTACTGACGGCCCGATGGCTCAGACCCGTGAGCACGTTCTTCTCGCCAAGCAGGTCGGCGTGCCGACCCTCATGGTCGCGCTGAACAAGGCCGACATGGTTGACGACGAAGAGATCATGGAGCTCGTTGAGCTCGAAGTTCGTGAACTTCTCTCCAGCCAGGGTTTCGATGGCGACAACGCCCCCGTTATCCAGGTCTCCGCACTCAAGGCGCTTGAGGGCGACGAGAAGTGGACCGCCAACATCCTTGAGCTCATGAAGGCCGTTGACGAGTACATCCCGGACCCGATCCGCGACAAGGACAAGCCGTTCTTGATGCCGATCGAGGACGTCTTCACGATCACCGGCCGTGGAACCGTTGTTACGGGCCGCGCCGAGCGTGGAACCCTCAAGATCAACTCTGAGGTCGAGATCGTCGGCATCCGCCCGACGCAGAAGACCACGGTTACCGGTATTGAGATGTTCCACAAGCAGCTCGACGAGGCGTGGGCCGGCGAGAACTGTGGACTTCTTCTTCGTGGCACCAAGCGCGAAGACGTTGAGCGCGGCCAGGTCGTCGTCAAGCCGGGTTCGGTTACGCCGCACACCGACTTCGAGGGCACCGCGTACATCCTCAGCAAGAACGAGGGTGGGCGTCACAACCCGTTCTACGCGAACTACCGCCCGCAGTTCTACTTCCGCACCACGGACGTCACCGGCGTCATCACGCTGCCCGAGGGCACCGAGATGGTTATGCCTGGCGACACCACCGACCTGACTGTCGCGCTGATTCAGCCGATCGCCATGGAAGAGGGCCTCGGCTTCGCTATCCGTGAAGGTGGCCGCACCGTCGGCGCCGGCACGGTGACCAAGATCATCAAGTAGTCTTTTTCACCTACTGATCTCCTAAAAGGGGTCGGGCCTTCGGGCCCGGCCCCTTTTTTGTACCCACGCGGCTGTCGGCACTTTGCAGACGGATGCCTCGGCCCCGCTCGTCGCGAGGATGTCAGGGTCTGGGTTCCGGCGAATGGCGTTGCGCCCGGTTCCCTGCAGGATCCTCAGTTTTCGGTTATGGTCTGCCCATGCAGATATCTAAGCTCGAAGTGCGCATCCTGATGGCGATCGCGATCCTGGTGGTCGGCATCCTCGCCGTGGTGATCGTGCCGCGACTGGTCGGGTCCGCCCCCGCTGCCCAATCGGCCGTTGGGTCGGGAGCGTCCGCGCCGGCGCCGAGCACGATCCCTACCCCGACGCTTGCGCCGACACCCATTTCCTCGCCGACTGCGAAGACGGAACAGCAGATCCTCGACGACATCGTGGCGAGCACGGTCAGCGTCTACAGCATGTTGGTCTGCAACAGTCTCGACGAGTACGCCGCCCTGTCGGTCCCCGAAATCATCTCCAAGGTGCTGGCCGAATACCCGACATCGGGCCTCTCCGGCCAGTCGCGTCAAATCATGGCCGAGCGAGTGCTGACCGAGTCCGCCGCCAAGAGCTGCGCCGACCAGAGCCCGCGCGTCGCCGCCGGCATTCAGGGCTAGCCCCGCACAGCGCAGCAGAGCGTAGGCCCGCGGCCGGCCGCGGGCCTACGTCTGCGAATCGCCCGACAAGAACGAGCCGACGAGACGCGTGCGACACGCCCGGGTTGCATGAAGTGGTAACTGTGTGGCAGACTCTTCTAGTTCAACACTTTCGGCGTGCGCTACGCGTCGCCGGAATCACTGCCAGGCAGTGCATAGTCGCGTCACCCTCTACGAAGAACACTTGTCGCAAGAGCAACGATCGCAGGCTAGGCCGCAGGGAGCAGAGCGCAGCATAAATCAACGATCTGGTCGGCGTGGGTAAAACCGTGTCGTCCCCCAGGTTCTGCTCTGGGAGTCGGCGTTGATGATGAGCGTCGTTTATTCGTACGTGAATCAAATTGACATTTGAACAGTGGTGCTTTCAGCAGCAGTGCTACTACGGCGTCCAATGCAACCTCGGCAAACAGTGCCGTTGTCTGTAAGACGCCTCGACAGAGAGAGAGTTCGACATGGCGGGACAGAAGATCCGCATTCGACTTAAGTCGTATGACCACGAGGTCATCGACATTTCGGCGCGCAAGATCGTCGACACAGTGACCCGTGCGGGCGCTACAGTCGTCGGCCCGGTGCCGCTTCCGACCGAGAAGAACGTGGTGTGTGTCATCCGTTCTCCTCACAAGTACAAGGACAGCCGGGAGCACTTTGAAATGCGCACCCACAAGCGTCTGATCGACATCATCGACCCGACCCCGAAGGCTGTTGACTCGCTCATGCGCCTCGACCTTCCGGCCGACGTCAACATCGAGATCAAGCTCTAGGGCCCGCGATGTCTTACGCAGATACCAAAACCACCAAGGGTCTCCTTGGCAAGAAGCTCGGCATGACCCAGGTGTGGGACGAGAACAACAAACTTGTTCCCGTTACCGTCATCGAAATCGCGCCGAACGTTGTCACGCAGGTTCGTACCAAGGCCGTCGACGGCTACAACGGCGTTCAGATCGCCGCTGGCCCCATCGACCCGCGCAAGGTCAACAAGCCCCTTGCCGGTCACTTCGACAAGGCCGGCGTCACGCCGCGTCGCCACATCACCGAGCTCCGCACCGCGGATGCCGCTGACTACAACCTCGGCCAGGAGCTCACCGTTGACGGTGTTTTCGCTGCCGGCACCAAGGTTGACGTCATGGGCACCAGCAAGGGTAAGGGCTTCGCCGGTGTTATGAAGCGTCACAACTTCAAGGGTGTTTCCTCTTCACACGGTTCGCACCGTAACCACCGCAAGCCCGGTTCCATCGGTGCTTCTTCGACCCCGAGCCGTGTCTTCAAGGGCATGCGCATGGCTGGTCGTATGGGTGGCGAGCGCGTAACCGTGCTGAACCTCAAGGTGCACGCTATTGACGCCGATAAGGGCCTCATGCTCGTCAAGGGTGCCGTTCCCGGTGCTCGTGGCCGCCTCGTATTCGTTCGCAACGCAGTGAAGGGAGCGTAGTCCTTATGGCTACAGCACTCGACATCATTGACGCCAAGGGCAAGAAGGCAGGCTCTGCCGAGCTTCCCGACGAGCTCTTCGACGTTCCCGCCAACATTCCTCTCATCCACCAGGTCGTTGTTGCGCAGCTTGCTGCCGCACGCCAGGGAACGAGCAAGGTCAAGCGCCGTGGAGAAGTTTCCGGTGCCGGCCGCAAGCCGTTCAAGCAGAAAGGAACCGGTCGCGCTCGTCAGGGCTCGATCCGCGCTCCTCAGATGACCGGTGGTGGAATCGTCCACGGACCGACCCCGCGCAGCTACGACCAGCGCACCCCGAAAAAGATGATTGCCGCAGCCCTCAAGGGTGCACTGAGCGACCGCGCCCGCGGTGGCCGCCTGCACATCGTCGAGGCACTGTTCACGGCTGAGACCCCCAACACGAAGATTGCCCTGGAGCTGCTCTCGCAGATTGCCACGAGCAAGCACGTGCTGGTTGTTCTTGAGCGTACCGACGAGATCACGTTGCGCAGCATTCGCAACATCCCGACGGTGCACATCCTCTCGTGGGACCAGCTCAACGCCTACGACGTGCTCGTCAGCGACGACATTGTCTTCACCACCGCCGCGTTCAACGCGTTTGTGGAGAGCAAGACCAAGAAGGAAGAGGTGGCCGCATAATGACTATCGCGACCAACAAGGACCCCCGCGACATCATCATCTCTCCGGTTGTCTCTGAGAAGAGCTACGGCCTGATTGACGAGGGTAAGTACACCTTCATCGTTGACCCCCGCTCGAACAAGACGGAGATCAAGCTCGCGATCGAAAAGATCTTCAAGGTGCAGGTCGCTTCGATCAACACCCTGAACCGCGTGGGCAAGACTCGCCGCACCAAGTTCGGCATGGGCAAGCGCAAGGACACCAAGCGTGCCATTGTCACGCTCAAGTCTGGCTCCATCGACATCTTCACGGCCGTCGGCTAAGCGACAGGCAGAGGGATAACTAATGGCTATTCGTAAGTACAAGCCCACGACCCCGGGTCGACGCGGTTCATCCGTTGCCGACTTCGCGGAAATCACGCGTTCCACCCCGGAGAAGTCGCTTCTGCGTCCCCTCTCCAAGACCGGTGGACGTAACAACCAGGGCCGCATCACGACCCGTCACATCGGTGGTGGCCACAAGCGCCAGTACCGCGTGATCGACTTCAAGCGCAACGACAAGGACGGCGTCAACGCCCGCGTCGCTGAAATTGAATACGACCCGAACCGCACGGCGCGCATCGCGCTCCTGCACTTCATCGACGGCACGAAGCGTTACATCATCGCGCCGAACAAGCTCAGCCAGGGCGACATCATCGAGTCGGGAGCCGGGGCTGACATCAAGCCCGGCAATAACCTGCCGTTGAAGAACATCCCCACCGGTACCATCATTCACGCGATCGAGCTGCGTCCGGGTGGCGGCGCCAAGATGGCCCGTTCCGCCGGAGCATCCGTTCGTCTGGTCGCGAAGGAGGGCGTTTACGCCCAGCTTCGTCTGCCGTCTGGTGAAATCCGCAACGTGGATGCTCGCTGCCGCGCGACGATCGGCGAGGTCGGTAACGCCGAGCAGTCGAACATCAACTGGGGCAAGGCCGGACGTATGCGCTGGAAAGGCGTTCGCCCGACCGTTCGTGGTGTTGCCATGAACCCGGTCGATCACCCGCACGGTGGTGGTGAGGGTAAGACGTCCGGTGGACGTCACCCCGTCAGCCCCTGGGGCCAGAAGGAAGGGCGCACCCGCCACCCGAATAAGGAAAGCGACAAGCTCATTGTTCGTCGCCGCACCGTCGGCAAGAAGCGTAAGTAGGAGTAGACGATGCCAAGAAGTCTTAAGAAAGGCCCTTTCGTTGACGACCACCTGCTTCGCAAGGTGTTCGCGGCGAACGAAGCCAAGAGCAAGAACGTAATCAAGACCTGGTCGCGCCGCTCGATGATCATCCCCGACATGCTCGGACACACCATCGCAGTGCACGACGGACGCAAGCACATCCCGGTGTTCGTCACCGAGAGCATGGTCGGCCACAAGCTCGGCGAGTTTGCGCCCACCCGCACCTTCCGTGGACACGTGAAGGACGACAAGAAGGGCCGTCGCCGCTAGCGCGGGGACGTGAAGGAGGAGAAGAAATGGTGGAGTCGATCGCACGCGTGCGTCACATCCGCGTTACCCCCCAGAAGGCTCGTCGCGTCGTTGACATGATCCGCGGCAAGCAGGCGCATGAAGCGCTGGGAATTCTGAAGTTTGCGCCCCAGGGCGCATCCGATCCGGTGTACAAGCTGGTGGCCTCGGCCATCGCCAACGCCCGGGTCAAGGCAGATGCAGCCAACACGTATCTGGACGAGCAGGACCTGTTCATCAGCCGGGCATTCGTTGACGAGGGTACGACCCTCAAGCGTTTCCAGGCTCGTGCCCAGGGTCGCGCATTCGAAATCAAGAAGCGCACCAGCCACATCACGGTTGTGCTCACCACTCCTGAGGAGGGTACGAAGTAATGGGTCAGAAAGTAAACCCCTATGGCTTCCGTCTGGGAATCACCACCGATCACGTATCGCGTTGGTTCTCTGACTCGACCAAGCCGGGTCAGCGTTACGCTGACTTTGTCGCAGAAGACGTCAAGATCCGTCGCCTGCTGAGCACCAGCCTCGACCGTGCCGGCGTCAGCCGCATCGAAATCGAGCGCACTCGTGACCGCGTTCGCGTTGACATCCACACTGCCCGTCCGGGCATTGTGATTGGTCGCCGCGGCGCGGAGGCCGAGCGCATCCGCTCTGACCTGGAGAAGCTCACCGCCAAGCAGATTCAGCTGAACATCCTCGAGGTCAAGAACCCCGAGCAGGATGCCCAGCTGGTCGCGCAGGGTATTGCCGAGCAGCTCAGCGCACGTGTGGCCTTCCGCCGCGCGATGCGTAAGGGCCTGCAGGGCGCACAGCGCGCCGGCGCCAAGGGTGTTCGCATCCAGGTGTCCGGTCGTCTGGGTGGCGCCGAGATGAGCCGCAGCGAGTTCTACCGCGAAGGCCGGGTGCCCCTGCACACGCTTCGCGCGAACATCGACTACGGCTTCTACGAAGCCAAGACCACCTTCGGCCGCATCGGCGTGAAGGTCTGGATCTACAAGGGCGACATCACCAACAAGGAACTCGCTCGCGAGCAGGCCAACGCTAAGTCGTCCCGCCCCGAGCGTCGTGACGATCGACCGCGCCGTGCACCTCGTGCAGATGCTCCGGCAGCGGCACCGGTCGCAGCAGGAGTTGAGGCTAAATAATGTTGATTCCACGTAGAGTCAAGCACCGCAAGCAGCACCACCCGGGTCGTACCGGCCACGCTACTGGTGGCACCACGGTCTCCTTCGGTGACTATGGCATCCAGGCGCTGACCCCCGCGTACGTGACCAACCGTCAGATCGAGTCCGCTCGTATCGCTATGACACGTCACATCAAGCGTGGTGGAAAGGTGTGGATCAACATCTACCCCGACCGCCCGCTGACCAAGAAGCCGGCCGAAACCCGCATGGGTTCCGGTAAGGGTTCGGTCGAATGGTGGGTTGCCAACGTCAAGCCGGGACGCGTTCTCTTCGAGCTCAGTGGTGTCACCGACGCCGTTGCGAAAGAGGCACTTACCCGTGCAATTCACAAGCTGCCCCTCAAGGCACGCATCATCAAGCGCGAGGAGGGCGACGCATAATGGCGATCGGAACCAAGGAGCTCGCCCCAGTCGAGCTCGACACTTTTGACAATGAGAAGCTGTTCGAAGAGCTGAAGAAGGCCAAGGAAGAGCTGTTCAACCTGCGCTTCCAGTCGGCCACCGGTCAGCTCGAGAGCCACGGCCGCCTCCGCGCGGTCAAGCGCGACATCGCTCGCATCTACACGGTTCTCCGTGAGCGCGAGCTGGGCATTCGTGCAACCCCGGTCGTAGCCCCGGCTCCGGCCAAGGCTGAGAAGGCCGACAAGAAAACCAAGAAGGCCAAGGCCGCAGACGAGTCCACGGACGACGCTGCAGCCGAGACCGTCGAGACGAAGGAGGCCTAGTCATGGCGAAGACTGACGAAACGGTCGTCGCAGCCGAGGCAGAAGCTCTCGTTCGCGGTTACCGCAAGACGCTGCGTGGTTACGTGACCAGCGACAAGATGAACAAAACCATCATTGTCGTGGTCGAAGACCGCGTGAAGCACCCGTTGTACGGTAAGGTCATCCGCCGTACATCCAAGCTGAAGGCGCACGATGAGGCGAACTCCGCCGGCATCGGCGACCTGGTCCTGATCAGTGAGACCCGTCCGCTTAGCGCCTCCAAGCGCTGGCGCCTGGTCGAGATTCTTGAGAAGGCCAAGTAAGCCTCGCGCTTACTTGACGTAAAGGAGTTATAAAGTGCTTCAGCAAGAATCACGAGTACGGGTTGCCGACAACAGCGGCGCCAAGGAACTCTTGACCATCCGCGTTCTCGGTGGCTCCGGCCGTCGTTACGCCGGCCTGGGCGACGTCATCGTCGCCACGGTCAAGGATGCAATCCCGGGCGGAAACGTCAAGAAGGGTGACATCGTCAAAGCTGTCATCGTTCGCACCAAGAAGGAAACCCGTCGTCCAGACGGCTCCTACATCAAGTTCGATGAGAACGCTGCAGTGATCTTGAAGGCAGACGGTGACCCCCGCGGCACCCGAATCTTCGGACCGGTCGGTCGCGAGCTTCGCGACAAGAAGTTCATGAAGATCATCTCGCTGGCACCGGAGGTTATTTAATCATGGCCAGAATCAAAAAGGGTGACCTCGTACAGGTCATCAGCGGCCGCAGCCAGGCTCGCGGCGGAGACCGTGGCAAGCAGGGCAAGATCATCTCCGTCGACGTCGAGAAGAACCGTGTCCTCGTTGAGGGCATCAACTTCGTGACCAAGCACGTTCGCGTCGGACAGACCCAGCGCGGCACCAAGACGGGTGGCATCGAGACCTTCGAAGCCGCCATCCACGTGTCCAACGTTGCCATCGTCGACCCGGAGACCAAGAAGCCGACCCGCGTCGGTTTCCGCCAGGAAGAGGTAACGAAGGACGGCGTCACCAAGACGGTCCGCATTCGTTACGCCAAGAAGTCAGGGAAGGACCTCTAATGACTGACACCGTTACCGGCACCGCCCCTGAGGGCACCGCGCCCGTCAAGGCCCTGCCGCGTCTGAAGCAGAAGTACCGCGATGAGATCAGTGCCAAGCTCTCCGAGGAACTCGGCTTCACCAACGTGCACCGTATCCCCACCCTGACGAAGATTGTCGTCAACATGGGTGTCGGAGAAGCAGCACGCGACGGCAAGGTGATGGACGGTGCGGTTTCTGACCTCACCAAGATCACCGGCCAGAAGCCGCAGGTCACCAAGGCTCGCAAGTCCATCGCGCAGTTCAAACTGCGTGAGGGACAGCCCATCGGCGCCCACGTCACCCTTCGTGGCGACCGCATGTGGGAGTTCCTGGACCGGCTGCTCAGCCTGGCCCTTCCTCGCATCCGTGACTTCCGCGGCCTGTCCGACAAGCAGTTCGATGGTGCGGGCAACTACACCTTCGGTCTGACCGAGCAGGTTATGTTCCACGAAATCGACCAGGACCGCATTGACCGCGTTCGCGGTATGGACATCACGGTTGTTACGACCGCGAAGTCCAACGATGAGGGTCGCGCGCTGCTCAAGGCGCTCGGCTTCCCGTTCAAGACGGCCGACGCACAGAAGTAGCGTTTTTCAACTAGAGTTGGGAGCTTGCGCTTGCGAGCTCCCAACTCATGGTTGGCCCCGCCCTGCAGAAATGCCAGGCGCACACAGATTTTCACCCCGGAAGCCGTTCAACCGATCGGTTTCCTCACCACCACAGGTCGTCATTCGCGTAACGGATGATGAAACCAGGCGAGAAAGGCACCACAAAATGACAATGACAGATCCGGTCGCAGACATGCTGACCAGACTGCGCAACGCTAACTCGGCGTACCACGACACAGTGTCGATGCCGCATAGCAAATTGAAAGCGCACATCGCTGACATCCTCAAGGCACAGGGTTATATCTCTGCCTGGACCGTCAAGGATGCAACAGTAGGCAAGACCCTCACGCTGGACCTCAAGTTCGGTCCGAACCGTGAGCGTTCCATCGTCGGCATCAAGCGGGTTTCCAAGCCCGGCCTGCGCGTGTACGCAAAGTCGACTGAGATCCCCACGGTTCTCGGCGGCCTCGGCGTTGCCATCCTGTCCACCTCCAGCGGTCTGCTTACCGACCGCCAGGCTGAGAAGAAGGGCGTAGGCGGAGAAGTTCTCGCCTACGTGTGGTAACTGAGAATGTCACGTATTGGAAGACTCCCCATCCCGATCCCTGCCGGGGTCACGGTTGTGGCTGACGGCCAGGCCGTCTCCGTCAAGGGCCCGAAGGGCGAGCTCGCGCTCGTCGTTTCCAACCCCATCACGGTGTCGATCGAGGACGGTCACGTTCTCGTCACCCGTCCGAACGACGAACGCCAGTCGCGTTCGCTGCACGGTCTGACTCGCACCCTGATCAACAACCAGATCATCGGCGTAACCGTTGGTTACACCAAGGGTCTCGAAATCGTCGGTACCGGTTACCGCGCGGCGCAGAAGGGCACCTCTGTTGAGTTCGCCCTCGGCTTCTCGCACCCGGTCGTCGTCGAGCCGCCCGTCGGCATCGTTCTGACCGTGGAGAGCGTCAACAAGCTCACGGTCAGCGGAATCGACAAGCAGGCCGTCGGCGAGGTTGCCGCCAACATCCGTAAGATTCGCAAGCCAGAGCCCTACAAGGGCAAGGGTGTGCGTTACGCCGGCGAGATTGTTCGCCGCAAGGCCGGAAAGAGCGGTAAGTAGCCATGGGACTCGGAACTAGAGGCAAGAGCAAGGCCGCCGCCCGCGGACGTCGACACACCCGTCTTCGCAAGAAGATCGAGGGAACGGCGCTTCGCCCGCGCCTCGTCGTCACGCGCTCGGCTCGCCACGTATTCGTGCAGGTCGTCGACGACAGCAAGGGATTCACCCTTGCGTCGGCATCCACGCTCGAAACGGACTTGCGCACCTTCGATGGTGACAAGACCGCCAAGGCCCGCAAGGTCGGTGAGCTCGTTGCTGAACGTGCGAAAGCCGCCGGCATCGAAGCCGTTGTATTTGACCGTGGTGGCAGCAAGTACGCAGGACGCGTCGCAGCCATCGCTGAAGGAGCTCGAGAGGGTGGATTGAACCTGTGAGCACTGAAAAGATCGAAACCACAGCACCTGTTGCTGCCGAAGCGGTTGCACCGGTTGAAACCGCTGCGTCCACGACCCCGCCGCAGAACGAGCCCCGCGAGGCTCGTCGTGGTGGCCGTGAGCGCAACCCGAACAAGGACCGCGGAAGCCGCGATGCCGACAAGAGCCAGTTCCTGGAGCGCGTCGTCACCATCAACCGCGTGTCGAAGGTCGTCAAGGGTGGTCGTCGCTTCAGCTTCACCGCTCTCGTCGTTGTCGGCGACGGTAACGGACTGGTCGGCGTTGGATACGGTAAGGCCCGCGAGGTCCCGACCGCTATCTCCAAGGGCGTCGAAGAGGCGAAGAAGAACTTCTTCCGCGTTCCTCGCGTTGGCCTGACCATCCCTCACCCCGTACAGGGTGAGGCCGCAGCCGGCGTCGTTCTGCTTCGTCCGGCAGCAGCAGGTACCGGCGTTATCGCCGGTGGCCCGGTGCGCGCCGTACTCGAATGCGCTGGCATCCACGACGTGCTGAGCAAGTCGCTCGGTTCGTCGAACACCATCAACATCGTGCACGCCACGGTCGAGGCACTGCACCAGCTCGAAGAGCCGCGTGCGGTTGCGGCTCGCCGCGGCCTGGCCTATGAAGACGTGGCTCCGGCCCGTTTCCTGCGTGCCGACGCTGCTGCAGCTGCAGCAGCCGCAACCGCGAAGGCAGGTGCCTGATGGCCCAGCTGAAGATCACACAGATCAAGTCCAAAATTAGTGAGAAGCAGAACCAGCGCGACACTCTTCGCAGCTTGGGTCTGCGACGCATTGGCGCCGTTACGATCCGCGAGGACAACTCGCAGAACCGTGGCTACGTCAACACCGTCGCTCACCTCGTAAAGGTCGAGGAGATTGACTAATGGCTGACGAGAAGGAAGCTACCAAGGTAGCCGACAAGCCCGCCGCGAAGAAGGCCGCTGCCCCCAAAAAGGCCGCAGCACCGAAGAAGGCCCCCGTTGCAGCCGAGCCGACTGAGCCCCGCGAGCACGTGCTGAAGGTACACCACCTTCGCCCGGCTCCCGGAGCGAAGAAGGCCCGCATGCGCGTTGGCCGTGGTGAAGGATCCAAGGGTAAAACCGCGGGTCGAGGCACCAAGGGCACGAAAGCGCGTTACAGCGTACGCGTCGGCTTCGAGGGTGGGCAGATGCCTCTGCACATGCGCACCCCGAAACTGCGTGGATTCAAGAACCCGTTCCGCGTCGAGTACCAGGTTGTCAACCTGGAAAAGCTCGAACTGCTCTACCCGAACGGCGGCGATGTCACCATCGCCAGCCTGATCGCCAAGGGTGCGGTTCGTGACAACGAAAAAGTCAAGGTTCTCGGTACCGGTGAGATTACCGTTAAGCTGAACGTGACGGTCGACAAGGTCTCTGCTTCAGCTGAGCAGAAAATTGTTGCCGCGGGCGGAACTGTAAAGTAAACCCGTAGACGCTCCATCGAGCTTGTCGAATCCGTCAATCGAGTTAAATCGTTTGGTGTGATTCGACAAGCTCGATCGTTTTAAGTCGACCCGCGCGGGTCGGTCTGTGTAAATATCTGGAGGCCTTTTTGTTCAGCGCCATTGCGCGGATCTTCCGCACACCCGACCTTCGCAAGAAGATCGGCTTCACCCTGGGCATTATTGCTCTGTTCCGCCTGGGCTCGTTCATCCCGGCCCCGTTCGTGGACTTCGGCAACGTGCAGATGTGTCTGGCAGCCAACCAGGGATCGAGCGGCCTCTACGAGCTCGTCAACCTGTTCAGCGGTGGCGCCCTGCTCCAGCTCAGCGTGTTCGCCCTCGGCATTATGCCGTACATCACGGCCTCGATCATCGTGCAGCTGCTGCGCGTGGTCATCCCCCACTTCGACACCCTCTACAAGGAGGGTGCCTCCGGTCAGAGCACACTGACCCAGTACACCCGGTACCTCACGATCGCCCTCGGCATTCTGCAGTCGACCACGTTGATCACTGTCGCCCGCAGCGGCGCCCTGTTTGGCACATCCGCCAGCACCGAGTGCACGCAACTGATCACCAACGACGCCTGGTACGCCATCATGCTCATGGTCATCACGATGACCGCCGGCACCGGCGTCATCATGTGGATGGGTGAGCTCGTCACCGAACGCGGCGTCGGCAACGGCATGTCGCTCATGATCTTTATCTCGATCGCAGCTTTGTTCCCCGGATCGCTCGGCTCCATCGGGCAGCAGCAGGGCCTCGACACCCTCATCATCGTGCTGATCGTCGGAATTCTGGTGGTCGCCGGCGTGGTCTTCGTCGAGCAATCCCAGCGGCGAATTCCGGTGCAGTACGCCAAACGCATGGTGGGGCGCCGCACCTACGGCGGCAACAACACCTATATTCCGATCAAGGTCAACATGGCCGGCGTGATCCCCGTCATCTTCGCCTCCTCTCTGCTGTACCTGCCCGCCCTGCTTGCGCAGTTCAACCAGCCGGCCGCTGGCACCGAGGCTCCGGCCTGGGTCGTCTGGATCTCCAACAACCTCACCGGTGGGGACCAGCCGCTGTACATGGCCATGTACTTCTTCCTGATCATCGGCTTCACCTACTTCTACGTGGCGATCACGTTCAACCCCGAAGAAGTCGCCGACAATATGAAGAAGTATGGCGGATTCATTCCCGGCATCCGCGCCGGCCGCCCGACCGCCGAGTACCTCGACTTCGTGCTGACCCGCATCACGCTTCCGGGCTCGCTCTACCTGGGCTTTATCGCCTTGATTCCACTCGTAGCATTCTCGGTTATCGGCGCCGACCAGAACTTTCCGTTCGGCGGCGCGAGCATTCTCATCATCGTCGGCGTGGGGCTCGAGACGGTCAAGCAGATCGACTCGCAACTGCAACAGCGACACTATGAGGGGCTTCTTAAATGACGCGCTTACTACTGATCGGCCCGCCCGGCGCTGGCAAAGGCACCCAGGCGGAGCGCTTGGCGCTCGCCTTCGATATTCCCGCCATCTCCACCGGCGACATTTTTCGCTACAACGTGACCAACAACACCCCGCTGGGGATCGAGGTCAAGTCGTTCATGGACGCCGGGGCATACGTTCCCGACACCCTCACCAACGCCATTGTCGCTGACCGGCTCAACGAAGCGGATGCTGCCGACGGCTTTCTGCTTGACGGCTACCCGCGCACGACCGACCAGGTCGCTGAGCTCGACCGTCTGCTAAGTGCAGCGGGTACCCAGCTCGACTTCGTCGTTCTCATCACCGCCGACACTGACGAGGTCGTCGCGCGGCTGCTGAAGCGTGCGGCCGAGCAGGGCCGCGCGGACGATACGGCCGACGTCATCCGTCATCGTCTGGACGTCTACGCGGAGCAGACCGCTCCGCTGATCGATGTGTACAGCGCTCGTGGCCTCGTCGTCACGATCGATGGCCTCGGTGCCGTTGAGGCGGTCACCGACCGCATTCTCGCGGCCCTGGCCGAGGGCGGCCTGCGCCCCGACAGCAGCACGCTCTAATACCCGTTTGGGGCCGGGCCTGACTCGGCCCATCATCATCTGCACCACCACGTAAATAAGAAAAGATCGCTCCCCTTCTCGGAGCTAGTTTGTAGGAAATCAGTGAGTTTTCGTCGTTCCATCTACAAGAACCCCGCCCAGCTGCGCCTCATGGTCGCGCCGGGCCTGGCCACCGCGGCATCGCTCGCGGCCGCCCGCGCGGCCATGGTGATCGGGGCCACAACCCTCGAACTCGACGCTGCGGCCGAGGCCGCCATCGTCGCGCTCGGCGGCAAGCCGAACTTCAAGCTCGAAGCCGGATATCACCACACTGTGTGCGCCTCAGTGAACGACGACGTCGTGCACGGCATCCCCTCCGGGCGACGCCTCGCGGCCGGTGACATCGTCTCGATCGACAGCGGAGCCATTATCGAGGGCTGGAACGGCGACGCCGCGTTCAGCTTCGTGCTGCCGGACGCGTCGCGGCCCGAGGTCGTGGCCGAGCGTCAGAAGCTGTCCGATGTCACCGAGCAGTCCCTGTGGCACGGCATCGCCCGGCTGCACACCGCACGCCACCTGAACGAGGTCGGCGAAGCCATCGAAGATTACGTGGAGTCGCAGGGCAGCTACGGAATCCTGACCGACTATGTCGGCCACGGCATCGGCCGTTCGATGCACGAGGCTCCGCCCGTGTTCAACTACCGCGTACGCCCCAAGGGTCCGGATGTGAAGCCGGGCCTCGTCGTCGCGATCGAGCCGATGGTCGTGCTCGGATCGATCGATACCTACACCCGGGACGACGACTGGACCGTCGCCACCAGCGACGGCAAGGCAGCAGCGCACTGGGAACACAGCATTGCCGTGCACAAGGACGGCATCTGGGTGCTCACCGCCGAAGACGGCGGCGTAGCCGGCCTCGCCCAGTTCGGCATCACCCCGGTCCCGATCCCGTAGCGCCGCTTCGCGAGACCGCCGTCGACCAAAGCGAGCGCCCCCCGCGAAAAGCGGGTCAGGCGGTCGCGCGGAACGTCTCGATGGCCAGGATGCCCGCGGCCGGGTTCTCCGACGACAGGTGCACGATCGAGAACCCGCCGGTGTCGAGGTCTGCGGCGTCGAACAGCGCCGTGGTCGGCTGACTCCCGGTAGCCAACGCGATTTCCCGCATGATCTCAGGCAGCACCGGACCGTGGCTGCACAAAACAGCGGTTTTGCGGGAGCGTACGCGCTTGCCGACGATGGAGCGAACATCCGCTTCACCGCTTTCGAGCGCGTCCTGGCAGATCAGATCCGTCTGCTTGATCGGGATGCCCGTAGCGGCGGCGAGCGGAGCCACCGTCGTGACGCACCGCACGGCCGTGCTAGAGATAATGCGCAGCGGGCGCCAGGCCGTGATCGTGGCCACGAGGTCCGTTGCCTGCGTGACCCCGCGTGCCGTCAGCGGACGACGCGCATCGGGGCCGGCGCCGGTGCGCGGCGCGGCCTTGCCATGGCGCAGCGCGATCAGCGCGAACGTGCGGGTGACGCCGGACTCGACGAGGGCGGAGAACGTCTCGAGAATCTCGACATCGGCCGGGTAGCTCAGGTAGCTGCGGGCCTTTTTGATGGTCACCCACTCGATCGCGGCGACCTCACCGTTGGGAACGAAGGTTGACCGCGCGATCGCGTCCGGCGTGATTTCGGCGGCCCAGTAGTGCACAATCTTGGTGCGGCCGTCGGGCATGTCGTAGTGCGACACCCCGAGCGGAACCCCGAGCGCCACGTCCAGCCCGGTCTCTTCCGCGACCTCGCGGACCGCGGTGCGGGGCAGCGACTCGCCAGGATCCACCTTGCCCTTGGGGATGGTGACATCGCCGTGCACGGTGCGGTGAATGAGCAGCACGTGCATGCGGCCGTCGATCAGGCGCCAGCAGACGGCTCCGGCGGCGTACACGTTCGGGTCGGTGGTCTTGACCGCCATCAGCGCCGCGCCGGCGGTCGTTTGCGGGCACTGATCTGCTGCATCAACCGGTTCTGCATGTCGCTGAGGTGCACGCCGTTCTCGTCGACGTCGTGGCGGGTCCAGTGACCGGTGTCATCGAGCCACCAACTGGAGGTTCGATCGTCCATGGCCCGTTCGAACAGCGCCTCGATCTCGAGCAGATGTTCCGGGTCGACCAGTCGCACGAGCGCCTCCACCCGGCGGTCGAGGTTGCGGTGCATCATGTCGGCGCTGCCGATGAACACCTGCGTGTCCCCGAGGTTGTGAAAGGAGAAGATGCGCGAGTGCTCGAGGTACCGGCCGAGAATCGACCGCACCCGAATATTCTCGCTCATGCCGGGAACGCCCGGCTTGAGGCTGCAAATGCCGCGCACCCAGACGTCGACGTGCACGCCGGCCTGGCTGGCCCGGTACAGCGCGTCGATGATGTCCTCGTCGACCATCGAGTTGACCTTGATGCGGATGCCGCTGGTCGCCCCCGAGAGGGCGTTGTCGGTTTCCGCCTGGATCTGCTTGAGCAGGGCCTTGCGCAAATGCAGGGGAGCCACGAGCAGTCGCTTGAACTTCTTCTCGATGGCGTAACCCGACAACTCGTTGAACAGGCGGGTGAGGTCCTTGCCGACCTGGGCATCCGCTGTCAGCAAGCCGAGGTCTTCGTAGATGCGGCTGGTCTTCGGGTTGTAGTTTCCGGTGCCGATGTGGCTGTAGTGCCGCAAAACGCCCTTCTCGTAGCGCACCACGAGGGCGAGCTTGCAGTGCGTCTTGAGGCCGACCAGTCCGTAGACGACGTGCACGCCGGCCTTTTCGAGCTTGCGTGCCCAGGTGATGTTGGCCTGCTCGTCGAACCGTGCCTTGATCTCGACCAGGGCGAGCACCTGCTTGCCGCTGTCGGCGGCGGCGATGAGCGCCTCGACGATGGGGCTGTCTCCGCTTGTGCGGTACAGCGTCTGTTTAATGGCGAGCACGTTCGGGTCGGCCGCGGCCTGCTCCAGAAACGCCTGCACGCTCGTGGCGAATGACTCGTAGGGGTGGTGCAGCAGCACGTCGCGCCGTGCGACCGCCGTAAAGATGTCCTGCTCGGCGTTCGGCTCGCTCGGCAGCAGCTGCGCGGCCGTGGTCGGTAAGTGCTTGGCGAAGTGCAGGTCGGGGCGGTCGATGCGCAGGTCGAACAGCCCGCCGAGGTCGAGCGGCGCCGGCAGGTGGTAGACCTCCTGCTCGGTCACGTCGAGTTCGCGCACGAGCAGCCCGAGGGTGACCTCGTCCATGTCCTCGGTGATCTCCAGTCGAATGGGCGGGCCGAACCGGCGCCGCAGCAGCTCCTTCTCGAGAGCTTTGATCAGGTTCTCGGTTTCGTCCTCGTCGATTTCGACGTCTTCGTTACGGGTGACCCGAAACACGTGGTGTTCCAGAATTTCCATGCCCGGAAACAGGTCGCCGAGCTGGTTGGCGATGAGGTCTTCGAGCGCGATATAGCGGATGCGATCGACCGACTCGGTGCGGTCGACCCGCACGAAGCGCGGCAGCATCGGTGGCACCTTGAGCCGGGCGAACTCTTGCTTGCCCGTTTTGGTGTTGCGCACCCGCACGGCCAGGTTGAGGGAGAGGCCGGAGATATAGGGGAACGGATGCGCGGGGTCGACGGCCAGGGGCATCAGCACCGGAAATATCTGGTTGGAGAAGTAGGTGCGCAGCGAGCGACGGTCGGCGTCGCCGAGGCTCTGCCAGTCGACGACGTCGACGCCGGCCGTGGCGAGGGCGGGCCGCACGAGGTTCTGAAAAGCGAGGGCGTGGCGATCCTGCAGGGCGTGGGCGGCCGCCGAGATGTCGCTCAGTACGTCCTGCGGGGCCCGGCCGACGTTCGTCGGAACGGCCAGACCGGTGAGGATGCGGCGCTTCAGGCCGGCGACGCGCACCATGAAGAATTCGTCGAGGTTACTGGCGAAGATGGCGAGAAAGTTGGTGCGTTCCAGCACCGGAAGGGACTCGTCCTCGGCCAGTTCGAGCACGCGCTGGTTGAAGGCGAGCCAGCTCAGCTCGCGGTCGAGGTAACGGTCGTCGGGCAGCGCCGGATCGAGTTTTGAGAAGAGTGGGTCGAAGTCGTCATCGAAGTCCGTTCCGAGACCCGAGTCCGCTTGAGTGATTTCGCCGTCCATCTGTCCATCCTGACACCCTTGGTCACGCCACCGCGA
Organism: Cryobacterium sp. Hh38; assembly: GCF_004403235.1. Classification (NCBI taxonomy): domain Bacteria; kingdom Bacillati; phylum Actinomycetota; class Actinomycetes; order Micrococcales; family Microbacteriaceae; genus Cryobacterium; species Cryobacterium sp. Hh38. The sequence continues at coordinate 57,241 of NZ_SOHD01000033.1, forward strand.
CGAACCGGGTGAACGTCTGACGAAATATTCTCTGAGCCGTTGACTTTTCGGCGCGTCGCCCAGATTAACTCGCCGGTGTTACCCTGCGAGTCGGCTCCGACCGGATGAAATGGCCTCAGCCGGCGAGGCGGCGGTACTGCACGTCGACCGTGTGGTCGGTGAAACCGAGCGACCGATACAGGTGCACGGCGCCGGCGCTGTCGGCCTCCACGTAGAGGGCGGCTGTACTGCAGCCGGCAGCGTGCAAGCGCTGAAGCCCCGCCTGCATGAGCGCGCGGCCGAAGCCGTGACCGGCGGCATCCGGATACACCCCGATCACATAGATCTCGCCGATCGCCCCGTCAATTTTCAGCCAGTTGTAGCCGATCATGCGACCCTCAACGTCCCGCAGAATCAGAAAGTCGTCGCTGCTGAACCACGACTCGGCCTGTCGCGCTGCCAGGTCGGCCTCGGTAATAGCGCCCTGTTCCGGGTGCGTCGCAAACACGAGCGCGTTCAGGTCAACCCACTCCGCATCGTCCAGGCCTGGCCGAAATGCCGAAATGCCTGCGCCATCCAGGGAAACGGATGCCGACTCCATGGTGTCCGCCAATGTCTTGCGCAATTCCAAAAGGGTTCGCACCGCGACGAAGTTCAGCTCGACCGCCAGGGCGCGCGCGCCGGGGTGGTCGCCGTGCGACCACGCGGTCACTTCGCCGGGCTCGAGCGCGCCGAGTTCGCCCCATGCCGCCCGTCCGTACCCGCGTCGGCGACACTCCGGCGTAATAACCAGGTCGATTTCGCCGCGCCCAGCCAGCGCCGCCCCCACCAGAAGGTCGTTCGATCGCACCAAATAGGCGGTCCGCAGGCCGCTGTGCAGGTCGAACAGCCCCTGCTCGTTGAAGGGCGCGTAGCCGTCGAAGGCGAGCGCCTCCGCGGCGATGCGGTGGAATTCGGTCAGCCCGGCGGCATCCGTTTTACTAAGCGCGGAGAGAATTGGGAACTCGCTCATCGTTTTCCTCGTGCACATTGAACCGGTAGCCGACGTTGCGTACGGTGCCGATAAGCGATTCCTGGTCGCCCAGCTTGGCGCGCAGGCGCCGCACGTGCACGTCGACCGTGCGAGTGCCGCCGAAATAGTCGTAGCCCCAAACCTCGCTCAAGAGCTGTTCACGGGTGAACACCCGTGACGGATGCGCGGCCAGGAACCGCAGCAGTTCGAACTCCTTATAGGTGAGGTCGAGCGGTTTTCCGTGCACCTTGGCCGAGTAGCTCGCCTCGTCGATCACGACTCCGGCCGCGCGGATCGTGTTCGAGGGCACCGTCTGGGCGAGCCGGCCGATGCTCAGGCGGATACGGGCATCCACTTCGGCTGGGCCGGCCGTGTCGAGAATGACATCGTCGACGCCCCAGTCCGGACTGACCGCGGCCAGTCCGCCCTCGGTGATGACGAGAAGCAGGGGAGTAATGGTGCCCATCGTGCGCAGAATCTGGCAGAGCGACTTGGCCGCGGCAAGGTTGCTGCGGGCATCCACCAAAATCAGATCAGAATCCGGGGCGTGAAGGAGCTGATCCGCTTGGGCGGGAATCAGTTTCGCGCTGTGTGACAGCAACGCCAGGGCGGGGAGTACGTCATTGTTGGCCGCCGAGGTCAGGATCAACAACTGCGCCACGGGCGCCCTCCAAGTGTCTCGAATTTCATACTAGCGTGCCACGGGATGCGACCGTTCAGGCACAATAGAGACGTGAGCTGGCACTGGAGAACGATCGCGACCGTGTGGTTACTGGCGATTGTGGGGGCCATTCTCACCGGATTGCTCGCCACGCCGGCGTCGGCGCTCGGCTGGTTCGGGCTCACCCTGGCCGGCTGCACGCTCGTCACGCTCGGACTGCAGATCGCCACCGGAACCAAAGAAGGTTACGTGAAACGGGTCACGCTGAGCATCGCCGGCGCCCTCGTGATCCTCGTCGCGGCGACGATTGTGGTAGCTCTGCTCTGAGCTCCCGCTAGACTCGCAGCATGGATCTGTTAGCACTGGAACTTTTCTTTTTAGGCCTGCTCGGACTGGCCAGCTTGTCGATCGCCTGGGTATCCGGCATGGTCGTTTTCAAGCTGTTCCGGGGGCAGCGGTAAGTACGCATGTTTGACCTTCCGGTCGGTTTGCCGTCCGAACTTGTTCCACTCTCCTGGTTGATCGGAGTCTGGGAAGGTTCCGGTGTGCTCGAATACAAAATCGGCGAGGAGTCGGTCAGCCGTGCCTTCGGCCACCGCATCAGCTTCAGCCACGACGGTCTGCCGCACCTGAACTACAGCTCGTATACCTGGCTGGAGCCGCTGGCTGCGGCCGCCTCTAAATCGGATACCGCTGTGCCCGAGTCCGAGGGCGCTTCTGGTTCTGGCGCTGCTTTTGAGGCGGATGCCGCATCCGCTTTGGCTGAACAAAACGTTCCCTCTGAAACGGATGTCGCCACGCCGGCCCCGACGCTGCCGCCCGAGATGCTGTCCGACGAGAAGCTCCCGCTGGTCACCGAAACCGGGTATTGGCGGCTCAGTCGTCACCAGAGTGACGGCGACCCGGGGCCCGGCATGCTGCCGGGCATGGGGGAGCGCCCGTTCACCTCGGCGGCGGCCGTTGAAACGTTGCGCAATCGTGACGGTGGTTTCGACATCGAGGTCACGCTCGTGCATCCCGGCGGCGTCGCCGAACTCTACCTTGGCCAGGTAAAGGGCCCCCGTATCGACCTCGCCACGGATGCCGTGCTGCGCACCGCCGGATCCAAGCCCTACGCGGCCGCCACCCGCCTCTACGGCTTGGTCGACAATGACCTGCTTTGGGCCTGGGACATCGCCGCCCTGGGCCAGGACCTGCGCACCCACGCCTCCGGCCGCCTCGCCCGGGTCTCCTAGCCCTGCTTCTGTGCCATCTGGGTTGCCGACGCGTCGTGGCACTGGTAAAGGCTGGCGGGAATTGTTCGTAGGAGTGTTCTCAACGTGAACGAGTGCCACGAGTCATCCGACGCCCCACGCCTGTCGAATAAATCCGCGGGCCGTAGTGTTGTTAGTGCATGAGCCGTGCCAACGAGCACGCCCCCAAGCACGATCGCCGACCGTCAACCCGGATCGGCAGAATTGAGTGCCATGACTGACCCGGCAACAACCGTCTCACCGCTGCTCGGACTGCCCGGCGCGGTGCAGTCCGCGGGAATCGATGCCGGCGTCGCCGCGCACTACGGCAACCCCATGATCGAACAACGCTCGCTCGTTGCCGGACACGCCATCGTCGACCTCTCGCACCGCGGCGTGCTTTCCGTCGCCGGCCCCGACCGTCTCAGCTGGCTCAACTCCATCGCCAGCCAGGAACTCAAAACCCTCGCCCCCGGCGAATCCACCGAGATGCTGTTGCTCGACCCCAACGGACACCTTCAGTACGCCGTCCGCGTGCTCGATGACGGCGTCGAAACCTGGCTCCTCGTTGAGGCCGCCGAGCTGCCCGGCCTGCAAACCTTCCTCGACCGCATGAAGTTCATGCTGCGGGTGCAGGTCGTCGACCACACCCTCGCCTACGCCACCATCGGCGCCATGACGGATGCCCCCGCCTCCGTTGGCATCACCGCCGCCGCCCCGAACCGCGTGCCGCTGACCTGGCTGGATCCTTGGGCCACTGTCGCCCGAGGCGGCTATCAGTATGCCGAGGCGCCCGAGCATCCCGGAACCCGCTGGACCTACACCGAGACCCTCGTGGCCCGCGCCAGCCTCCCCGCCCTGCGTGACGCACTCGCCGCCGGCGCCCTCACCGTCAGGCCCGAGTCCGCCACGCCCGCCGCAACCGCGCCCGCCTCCGACCCGGCCGCCCCAGTCCCAACCGGCGCTGCAGCATCAGCTTCACTGGTAAAACCGGCCGGACTGCTCGCGCTCGAGGCGCTGCGCATCGCCGCGTGGCGTCCGCGCCGGGCCCGGGAGGTCGATGAGAAGAGCATCCCGCACGAGCTGGACTGGCTGCGCACCGCCGTGCACCTCAGCAAGGGCTGCTACCGCGGACAGGAAACCGTGGCCAAGGTGCACAACCTCGGCCACCCGCCGCGCCGCCTCGTCATGCTGCACCTCGACGGGTCGGAAGGCGTGCTGCCCGCGCCCGGCGACCCGGTGCAGGCCGACCGCGTCCGGCCCGAAGCCGAGCCCGAACGGGTCGTTGTCGGCAGCATCACGTCGAGTGCCATCCACTATGAGCTCGGACCGATCGCGCTCGCCGTGATCAAGCGCACCATCCCGGGCGCATCGACGCTCTACGTCGAGTCCGAGGGCATCTCCATCTCGGCCGGCCAGGAGATCATCGTGCCGCAGTCCGCCGGGTCGGTCGCCGACATTCCCCGCCTGCCCCGCCTCGGAGTCCGCGCCCCCGTTCGCTGACCTTCCAGGGTCCCCGGGCTCGCCGACTGTCGATGGCTTATTCAGGAAATCCTCTGTGACGGATGCTGCTTCCCGCGTGTCGGCGCGGGTGGCGGCATCCGTTGTGACCAGTTTTCCTGAATTAGCCCCCGCCGGCGGGTGCGCTCCGGCGCAACTGCGTCACCCACGCTCGATAGAGTGGGCACATGTCTGCCCCCTACACACTCGTCCTCCTCCGCCACGGCCAAAGCACCTGGAATCAGCAGAACCTGTTCACCGGCTGGGTGGACGTTCGCCTCAGCGAGCAGGGTGCCACCGAAGCCGCGCGCGCCGGTGTACTGCTCAAGGACGCCGGCCTGCTGCCCGACGTGCTGCACACCAGCCTGCTGTCCCGCGCCATCCAGACCGCGAACCTCGCGCTCGAAGAAGCCGACCGCTCGTGGATCCCGGTCAAGCGCTCCTGGCGCCTCAACGAACGCCACTACGGCGGACTGCAGGGCCTCGACAAGGCGGCCACCCAGGCCAAGTTCGGCCAGGAGCAGTTCATGCTGTGGCGCCGCTCCTACGACACCCCGCCGCCCGTGCTCGACGACTCCAGCGAGTTCTCGCAGGCGCACGACGCGCGCTACGCCGACCTCGGCGACGACCTTCCCCGCACCGAATGCCTCAAAGACGTCGTCGAGCGGATGCTGCCCTACTGGCAGTCCGACATTGTGCCCGACCTGCAGGCGAACAAGACCGTCCTGGTGACCGCGCACGGCAACTCCCTGCGCGCCCTGGTCAAGCACCTCGACGGCATCAGCGACGCCGACATCGCCGAACTGAACATCCCCACCGGAATCCCGCTGGTATATCGGCTCGGCGAAGACTTCATGCCGCTTGGCCCGGGGGAGTACCTCGACGCCGAGGCCGCCGCCGCCGGAGCTGCCGCCGTCGCAGCCCAGGGCAACACGAAGTAGCCCCATAGAAGGCCCCGGAGCAGGTGCTCCGGGGCCTTCTATCTGCCCGCAGGTTCTGAGCGCGCCCGAAACTGGTGCGCGCTACGCCCGTTACCGTAGCGGCTACCGATATCGGGCGCTCACCCGTGCCGCAACCGGGCGGGGCATCAGTTTCACGCAAAAGGCCCCGCGAGAGCATGCTCCGGGGCCTCTCACGCGCAATAAGTCAGTCGTTGTTGTCCTGGTGCCAGGCCCCCGTGCCGAGGTACTGCACCTTCTTCGCGATGGACACAGCGTGGTCGGCGAACCGCTCGTGGTACCGGCTGGCCAGGGTCGCATCGACGGTGTCGGCGGCGAGCCCCTTCCAGGTTTCGCCGAGCACGGCGTCGAACACGCTCACGTGCAGCGCGTCGACCTTGTCGTCTTCATTACGAATGGTCTCGGCGAGGGCCATGTCCTGGTGCAGGAGTAGCTCGGTGAGCATGTTCGCGATGACCACGTCGAGCGCGCCCATTTCGGCGAACGTGCCGCGCAGTCCCTTGGGAATGACTTTGTCGGGAAAACGGTAGCGGGCCAGCTGGGCGATGTGCGTCGAAAGGTCGCCCATCCGCTCAAGGGAGGCGCTGATGCGCAGGGCACTCACGACAATTCGCAGGTCACGGGCGACCGGCTGCTGGCGGGCCAAAATGGTGATCGCGAGCTCGTCGAGCTCGACCGTGAGTTCGTCGATCTTCTCGTCTTCGGTGATGGCCTCTTCGGCGAGGCTGACGTCACTCTCGTTGAAGGCGCGAGTGGCCTTGTCCATCGAGATGGCGACGAGCCGAGAGATCTCGACTAATCGTTGTTGAACTTCTGCCAGCTCCTGCTGGAATACGTCGCGCATGCTGTGGTCCTTCCTTGCCGCGCGGGCACGCACGGGCCTGTGAGACCCGCCTTGGCCTCCGACCTAGAATGCCGGATTTAGGTTAACGGCAGGTGCCGTGGTCTTGAACACTTTCTAAAGTACAGGTCTCCGGCGGCCTTCGCTGCGAAGTAGAGCCCCAGAGTGTCAGTAACCTGTAGGTTATGGAATCGACGTTGCTGGTGTTGCTGTCGCTGGCACTCGGCCTCGGCGTCGGGGCTGGCTTCGTGACCCTGTTGCACGTCGCCGAACGGCACGGACGCCGCGCCAGCGAAGTGGTCAACCCAGCCGTGCCCGACGGAATCGACCAGGTGCTCGACGCCCTCGAGACCGCCGGCGTCGTGCTCGACCCGTCCAACAACGTCATCAAGACCAGCCCGGGCGCCCTCACTCTCGGTCTGGTCTGGAACCATCAGCTCGTGCATCCCGAACTGCTCGAACTCGCCCGACGAGTGCGCAGCACCGGCGAGCCGATCAGCGAAGACCTCGTGCTCTCCCGCGGCCCGTTCGGCGACGCAAGCATGCGGTTTCGGGTGCGCCTGGCCCGGCTCGGCACTCGCTACGTGCTGCTCCTGGCCGAAGACCGCACCGAAGCCTTCCGCCTCGACGAGGTGCGCCGCGACTTCGTCGCAAACATCAGCCACGAACTGAAGACCCCGATCGCCTCCGTCGGTCTGCTCGCCGAGGCGCTCGACAAGGCAGCGGATGAACCGGCGCAGGTTCGCCGCTTCGCCAACCGGTTAACGACCGAGTCGGCCAGGCTCGGCCGCCTCACCCAGGAGATCATTGAACTGTCCCGGCTGCAGGCGCAGGACGTGCTCGCCGAGCCGGAGAATCTCAGCGTCGACGACATCGTCGCCGCGGCCGTCGACCAGAGTCGGGTCGTCGCCGAGGCGGAACGCATCACCATTGTTCTGGGCAAGAAGTCTGGTGCCCACGTCTACGGCGATGAAGCCCTGCTCATCGTGGCCGTGCACAACCTGGTCGCCAACGCGGTGAACTACTCCCTCGAGGGATCGCGCGTGGGCGTTGGCGTGCGCCTGCAGAAGGGCATCGTCGAAATCACCGTCACCGATCAGGGCGTCGGAATTGCCGAGGCCGATCTGGACCGGGTCTTCGAACGGTTTTTCCGGGTCGACCAAGCCCGTTCGCGCCACACCGGCGGAACCGGACTGGGCCTGTCCATCGTCAAACACGTCGTGCAGAACCACGGCGGAGACATTCGCGTCTGGTCCCAGCCGGGCAGCGGATCCACCTTCACCATCCGTCTCCCCGAGGCGGCGCAGCCGATCGAACCCGGCCCCAAGAAGCCGCAACCAGCCGCACGTGCGGCCGCAGGAGACACACCATGACACGCATCCTTCTGGTCGAAGACGAGAGCGCGCTGAGCGAGCCGCTGAGCTTCCTGCTCGAACGTGAGGGCTACGAGGTCGTCGTGGCCGAAGACGGGCCGAGCGCGATCAGCGAATTCGACCAGAACGGCAGCGATCTCATCCTGCTCGACCTCATGCTGCCCGGAATTCCGGGCACCGAGGTGTGCCGTGAGATCCGCACCCGGTCGACGGTGCCGATCATCATGCTCACCGCCAAGGACTCCGAAATCGATATCGTCGTCGGGCTGGAACTCGGCGCCGACGACTACGTGACCAAGCCGTATTCGACGCGCGAACTCGTTGCGCGCATCCGTGCGGTGCTCCGGCGCCACGACGATCAGGGCGGCGATGACGACGACACCACGCTTGCCGCCGGCACCGTGCGCATGGACGTCGAGCGGCACGCCGTCTCAGTGTCCGGCGAACTCGTGAATATGCCGCTCAAGGAATTCGAGCTGCTCGAGTTTCTACTGCGCAACGCCGGCCGGGTGCTCACCCGCGGTCAGCTCATCGACCGGGTCTGGGGCACGGACTACTTCGGCGACACCAAGACGCTCGACGTGCACATTAAACGCATCCGTTCGCGCATCGAGGCGGTCCCGTCTGACCCGACCATGCTCGTCACCGTGCGCGGGCTCGGTTACCGCTTCGAGGCCTGAGCAGTCACGGACGGGCGGCATCCGCTTGACCAGGCGGGCAGTGGATTCGCGCACCCGCGCGCGTCCCGCCGGCCGCGCGGCGCAGGCTGCCGCAGACATAAAACAGGCCGCCGTCCCCGAGAGAATGGCGGCCAGTGTGCCGAAAAACCTACGCTGCGGGCGTCTCAGCCGGCTCGGGGGTCTCGGTCGGCGCGAGCGTCGGCAGCAGGGTCGAGTACTCACCCTGAGTGCCGGTCAGCACCGGCAACAGCAGCTCGACGCCGGTCTCTTCGCCGTACTGGAAGAACACCGGAAATAGCGAGCCGGGCTGGCTGTCCATGTTCTCGAGAATGACCGATTCTTCACCCTCGGTGCCGAACGTCACGGTTGTGTTGGCCTCGACCGGAATATCCTGCGTGACCGTGCCGGTGCTGGACTCGTACTGCACGACCAGGTTCTGCTCGGAGTCGGTCGTGTTCACGACGGACACGATCAGGTTCGCCAGTTCACCGTCGGTCGAGAGCAGCAGACCGTTGCGAATGTGGATCTCGCCAACATCACCACTGACTCCGTCGCTCGCGTTGTATTCGATCGAGGTGGCCTGCGGTGCGAAAAATCCGCATGCGCTCGTGCCCAACAGAATGCCGGCCGCCAGTACAACGGATGCAGCGATGCGCGCTCTCACAAGACCTCCATACCGAAGCAGCGTTCGACGGTGGGCCGGCGCTGCAGAATTCGCTTTGGCACTAGCTTAGCGGCGAGTCTGGGCGGTGACATGTCGTCGCCGCGCCTCGCGGGGGCGCGCGTACTTTAGCACTACCTTGATGTGGTATCCTGGTCGTTGCTGAAGGGATCCCTATGCTGTTTGAGGTTGGCGAAACTGTTGTTTATCCCCACCACGGCGCTGCGACGATCACCGAGGTGAAAACGCGCATCATCAAGGGTGAAGAGAAGCTCTACCTCAAGCTCAACGTCACGCAGGGTGATCTTACAATTGAGGTTCCCGCCGAGAACGTCGACCTGGTCGGCGTGCGCGACGTGATCGGCCAGGAGAGCCTCGACCAGGTGTTCGAAGTGCTGCGGGCACCGTTCACTGAGGAGCCCACCAACTGGTCCCGCCGGTACAAGGCCAACCTCGAGAAGCTCGCCAGCGGCGATGTCATCAAGGTATCGGAGGTCGTGCGCGACCTGTGGCGTCGTGACCAGGACCGCGGCCTGTCCGCCGGTGAGAAGCGCATGTTGGCCAAGGCCCGGCAGATCCTGATCAGCGAGTTGGCCCTGGCCGAGAAGACCGATGAAGAGCGGGCCTCCACCGTTCTGGATGAAGTCCTCGCTTCCTGATTCTTTATTTTGCTTCGTGAGGGGCGGTGCCGCGAGGTGCCGCCTTTTGCTTGTCCATCCCGCTGCATCGCCCAGATAGATACCCTCCAGATATGACTGTTCCCCTCCTGCCGCCGGCCAGCCCGCTCGACGAACCCTCACCCGATTCGCCCACCGTTGCCGTGATCATCGTCGCTGCCGGCAGCGGAATTCGTCTGGGGCACGCCGAACCTAAAGCATTCGTTTTGCTGCATATGCGCCCCCTGCTCGACCACGTCCTAGATTCCATTTTTGGAATGCGTTCGCCCGTGCAGATCATCGTTGTTGCCCCCAGCGAGCGGGTAGCGGATGCCCGCGCCATCGCCGCCGCTGCTGCGGCTCGTCACGAGTCGCCCGCGGCGGCCCTAACGATCGTCGCCGGCGGACGCACCCGCCAGGACTCCGTCGACCTGGGCGTCGCAGCCCTGCTGCCGGGTGTCGACGTGGTGCTCGTACACGATGCCGCGCGTGCTCTCACCCCCGCCAGCTTGTGCGATGCCGTCGTCGACGCCGTGCGCTCCACCGGGCACGGCATCATTCCGGGGCTCCCGGTCGTGGACACCATCAAACGGGTCGCCGCCTCCGGCGCCATCCTCGGCACCGTCGACCGATCCGAACTCTCCGCCGTCCAGACCCCGCAGGGATTTCCCCGTGCCATGCTCGCCGCTGCCCGCGCCTGGGCCGTGCAGAACGGCCGGTTCGAGGCGCTCACCGACGATGCGGCCCTTGTCGCCGACGCCGGTCACCCGGTCTCCGTCATTGCCGGCGACGCCCTCGCCTTCAAGATCACCACGCCGGAAGACCTCGACCGAGCTGACTTGATCCTGCACGCCGCCGCAACCCCGCCGCTGCTCCCGCTCCTGCCGCGCATCGGGACCGGCCTTGACGTGCACGCCTTCGCCGCCGACACTGAGCCTGACGGCACCACCGAGCTCTGGCTGGCCGGGCTGTATTGGCCGGGGGAGCGCGGCCTCAGCGGGCACAGCGACGGCGACGTCGCCTGCCACGCTATCTGCGACGCCCTGCTCGGCGCCGCCGGTCTCGGTGACATCGGCAGCGTGTTCGGCACGACTGATCCGCGGTTCAGCGGCGCCCACGGCGACGTTTTTCTCACCGAAACGGTGCGCCTGGTCGCAGCCGCCGGCTACCAGATCGGCAACGTCTCGGTGCAGATCATCGGCAACCGCCCCAAGTTCGCGCCGCGTCGGGCCGAGGCCGAAACGCGACTCGCCGGCATCCTCGCTGCACCGATCAATATCGCAGCGACCACGACCGACGCCCTCGGATTCACCGGTCGCGGCGAGGGCGTCGCGGCGACGGCCACGGCGCTGCTCTACCCGCTACCGCCCGCGGCACCAGAGCCGGGTCAGACCCCTGACCTAAACTGGGAGGTGTGACCATGCAACTGTACGATTCGAAGGCCCAGGCCTTGCGTGACTTTGTCCCCCTCGAACCGGGCCAGGTCGGAATGTACGTGTGTGGACCCACTGTGCAGTCCAGCCCTCACATCGGTCACCTGCGCAGCGCCCTGGTCTACGACCAGTTGCGCCGCTGGCTCAGCTACCGTGGACTGAACGTCACGTTCGTGCGCAACGTCACCGACATCGACGACAAAATTCTGATCAACGCCAAGGGCTCGAGCGAGCAATGGTGGGCGCTGGCCTACCGCTACGAGCTGGAGTTCACCGCGGGCTATCAGCGCCTCGGCATTCTTGCCCCCACCTACGAGCCGCGCGCGACGGCGAGCATCACCGAGATGCAGACCCTCATCGCCTCCCTGATCGAACGCGGCAACGCCTACCCGGCCGCTGACGGTTCGGCCGACGTGTATTTTTCTAGTGCGAGCTGGGCCGCCTATGGCGCGCTCACGCACCAGTCGCCGGGCAATATGGAAGCGGCAGCGGATGCTTCGCCGCGCGGCAAGCGCGACCCCCACGACTTCGCCCTGTGGAAGGCCCACAAGGAGGGCGAGCCGACCTCAGCCGCCTGGCCATCGCCGTGGGGCGTTGGTCGCCCCGGCTGGCACATCGAGTGCTCGGCTATGGCAGCCCGCTATCTCGGCGACCGGTTCGACATTCACGGCGGCGGACTCGACCTGCGGTTTCCGCACCACGAGAACGAGATGGCTCAGTCGAACGCGGCCGGCAGCGAGTTCGCGAACTACTGGGTGCACAACGGCCTGGTGAACGTGAACGGGCAGAAGATGTCCAAGTCGCTCGGCAATTCCGTGTTCGCGGCCGAACTGCTCGACCAGGCTCGCGCCATCGTCGTTCGCTATTTTCTCGGCGCGGCCCACTATCGCTCGACCATTGACTACAACGACGGGTCCCTGGCCGAGGCCGAAGCGGCCCTCGAGCGCGTCGAAAGTTTTCTCGACCGTGCAGACCGGCGCCTCGCCGGTACCCGGTTCGCCGGGAGTGGCGTCGAGGTCGTGCCCGACGAGTTCGCCGCGGCCATGGACGACGACCTTGCCGTTCCGCAGGCGCTCGGCGTGTTGCACGACACCGTGCGGGCCGGAAACGCCGCGCTGGATGCCGAAGACCTGCACGCTGCGGCATCCGCTCGCAGTGAAGTACTCGCGATGAGCGAAGTGCTGGGAATCAACCCTTTGTCGCCCGGCTGGGCCGTGGCGACGGACGAACCGGCCATGGTGGCCCTGAGTGCGTTGGTCGAGCGGCTGCTCGGCGACCGCAACCTCGCCAGGGAAAACCGCGACTACGCGGCCGCAGACCGAATCCGGGACGAACTCGTCGCCGCCGGAATTACCATCGAAGACACCCCGTCGGGTGCCCATTGGAGCTTTGACTGATGAAGAACTTAGACCGCAAATCGCGTACCGGAGCGGTGCGCAAGGGCAGCCGTGGAGCCCAAGTCGGCTCCGGCGGCCAGGGCCGTCAGGCGCTCGAGGGCAAGAAGCCCACGCCTAAGGCCGAAGACCGTCCGTATCACCCCGCGGGCAAGCGCAAGGCTGCTGCCGAGCGCTTCACCGCGGCCGGCGGCTTCAACTCCCGCCCCGCAGCGGATGCTTCCGCCAACCGCGGCGGCTCGCGCGGCGGCCCCGCTGCTCGCGGCGGTGCCCGCGGCGCATCGCAGGGCGGCCCGCAGCGCGGCACCGGCAACACCGGCGGCGGTGGCTCTTCGACCCGTCGCGCCCAGCAGATCGACGAGCACGAGATTGTCACCGGCCGTAACTCGGTGCTGGAGGCGCTGCGCGCGAAGATTCCGGCGCTGACTCTGTACATCGCGGCGCGCATCGAAATGGATGAGCGCGTTAAAGAGGTGCTGCTTATGGCGACGAGCCGCAACATCCCCATTCTCGAGGTCATGCGCCCCGAGCTTGACCGTCTCGCCGGTCGCGACGCCGTGCACCAGGGCCTCGCGCTCAAGGTTCCGGCCTACGAGTACGCGCACCCGATGGAGTTGCTCGAACTGACCATCAGCCGCGGCCATAAGCCGTTGTTCGTGGCCCTCGACGGCATCACCGACCCGCGCAACCTGGGTGCGATCATCCGTTCGACCGCTGCGTTCGGCGGCCACGGCATCATCGTTCCGCAGCGTCGCTCGGTCGGCGTCACCGCCTCAGCCTGGAAGACCAGCGCCGGCGCCGCCGCCCGAACGCCCGTCGCGATGGCGAGCAACCTGACCCAGACGCTCAAGGCCCTCAAGGCGCAGGGCGTGTTCGTGCTCGGCCTGGCCGGCGATGGCGATGTGTCGCTGCCCGACCTCGGCACCGGTTTCGCCGAGCGCCCGATCGTGATCGTCGTCGGCAGCGAGGGTAAGGGCTTGTCCCGCCTCGTCACCGAGACCTGCGACGCGATCGTCTCGATTCCGATCAGCGCCTCGACCGAGTCGCTCAACGCCGGAATCGCCGCCGGCGTCACCCTGTACGAGGTCTCCCGCCTGCGCGCCGAGATCAAGAAGGCCAAGCAGGCCGCGAAGCAGTAGCCCCTGCGCGGCAGCCCGCGCGCCCCTGCCGCCGTGTCCTTTTGCGACGGGGCCCGGGCCCGGTTCCGTAAGGTGGGCCCGGCCGGGCAAGCGGGGCGAGGTCGGCGTGCGCTCCGCGGCGGCCCGCGGCTCTCCTCCACAGCGGATGCCGCCATCCAGTTCCCACAAGTCCGCCAACTTTTCGACGCTCGAGACCCGTACCCGGTAAAAAGTAGCCATGCTTGACAGCCTGGATCTACCAAATGCCCGCAACGAGGGACTCATTCTTGCCGAATCCCTGCTCGCGTCGGGACTCACCACGCATGTCGTGCGCGCACTCCTTGCGAATGGGCAGCTGGTGCGCATCCGTCGTGGAATTTACGCCCTGGGGACGGCCTGGCGCTCCGGCCACAGCGAGGACCGATATCGACTCTTTGTACGTGCCACCGTCCTCGCGGCCGAGCAGCCGCTGCTACTCTCGCATCATTCGGCGGCGGCGGTGCTGCATGGCCTGCCCATCATCGGCCCGTGGCCGCAGGTCGTGCACGCGATCAACAATGACACCGCTGGCGGGAGCAGTGCCCGATTCACCACGAGTCATCGCAGCGTGGTCGAGCCCGAAACAGTCACGGTGAACGGATGCGCCGCCACCAGCCTTCCCCGCACCCTCATCGACGTGGCAGCCAATTCGACTTTTCTCGTCGGCGTCACGATGATGGACCACGCCCTACGAGTGGAGCAGGAGCGCGCGGAGGCGGAACGCCGGCATGGAACCCTTGGCCCCCCGCTCCTCACCAAAGACGCGCTGTATGCCGAACTCACCAGTGTGCATCCGCGGAACGGAGGCGCTCAGGCGCGCCGCGCAATTGAATTCGCGAATCCGCTCTCAGCTAACCCGGGCGAGTCCCTCAGTCGCGTTCGCATGGCCGAGTTGGGCTTCGAGATACCCGACCTTCAGGTGCGTTTTGTGGTGAAGGGGCGCGAGTACTGGGTCGACTTCTTCTGGCGCGGAGTGCGCAAGAACGGCGAGTTCGACGGAAAAATAAGTACACCCGGGGCGCCATTCTGGGGGACCGTCATCCCTCAGAAGTTGTCACCGTTGAAAAGGATCGCGAGAACCTGCTGAGACCCGGTGTCAGCAGCTTCGATCGGTGGGACTGGGACACGGCCTACTCGCCCCGCCTATTTTACGAATTCCTGACCGAGCACGACGTTCCCCGAGCCTAATCAGTCAAGCGGATGCCCGCCGCCTCACGATCCGACCTTGGCGTCAGAGTGGTGTTCTGGTGCTCCAGGCCCACCTTACGGAATGGGGCCCATGATCTATCATGGGCCCCGTTTCCGGGCTCGGGCCCGGTCGAAGAAGAGGAGGGAGCTAGACCTTGAGGGTCCAGTCGTCGGCGTCATCGGGGTCGACCGAGGTATCGTCGCCGAGCTGCACGCGGATCGGCAGCGTGATTGCGCCAGTCAGCGGGTCCAGCACGGTTGCCTCGTCGCGGCGGTGCCGCAGCACATCCTGCACATACGAGGTCACGGCCTCGGCCAGCGGAATGTCCCGCGACTGGTTCTGCGCCATGTACCAGCGGTGATCGAGCAGCTGGTGGAACACCTGCGCCCGCTCGAGCTTGCCCTGCATCTCCACGGGTATCGCCCGCACCACCGGCTCGAACACGCGCACGAGCCACTCGTGCGCGACCATTTCCTCGTCGGCGGCCGGCGAACCATACGCAGCGCGGTAGGAGTCGAGGTCGTTGAGCAGCCGACGAGCCTGGTTCTCTTCGGCATCGAGGCCGGTCAGGCGCAGCAGGCGACGCTGATGGTGGCCGGCGTCGACAACCTTGGGCTGAATCCGCACGCGCGAACCGGTCCCATCGGTCTTGATCGCGAGTTCCTCGATGTCGAAGCCGAGGTTATTGAGGCGCTCGACGCGTTCGGTGATGCGCCACCGTTCGGAACTGGAGAACGACTCGGAGCCGGTGAGCTCCTTCCAGAGCAGCCGGTAGGCCGCAACGATGCCGTTGCTGACCCGGATCGGGTCGAGTTCGTCGGCGACGCGGCCGCCGGCTTCGAGGTCCATCAATTCGCCGGCAATGTTCACCCGGGCGATTTCCAAATCGTTCTCGCGCTGGCCGTTCGACAGCCCACCGGAATACAACTGTCCGGTCTCGGCGTCGACGAGATAGGCCGCGAAGGCGCCGGCATCGCGCCGAAACAGGGTGTTCGATAGCGACACGTCGCCCCAGAAGAATCCGATCATGTGCAGCCGCACCAGCAGAACGGCGAGGGCGTCGACCAGCCGGGTGGCAGTATCCGGGCGCAGGGCGTGCGAATACAGGGCGCGATAGGGGAGTGAAAACTTGAGGTGCCGGGTGACCAGAACCGAATTCAGGGGGTCGAGGTCGGCATCCGTTCTATTGGTGATGACGGCGACCGGCTCGACACAGGGAATCTCGAGGTTGGCCAGGGTGCGCAGCATGTCGTACTCGCGCTTGGCCATCTCGCTCGTGGTCTCCTTGATGGCGACCACCCGCCCGCTCAGGTGAGCGAACCGCACCAGGTGCCGGGAAATGCCCTTGGGCAGCGAGGCGATGTTCTCGTTCGGCCAGGCGTCCAGGGGCAGATGCCACGGCAGGTCGAGCAGCGCCGGGTCGGCCGTGGCCGCGGTGATATTGAGGGAACCGCTCATAGTGTGACCCTAAGAAAAAGGCTGGAGGGAGCGAACTCCCTCCAGCCGAAAGCCAAAATACTCGAAAAGCTGACTAGTCGGTGACGGCGCCGCCGAGGCGCAGGCCGGTTTCAGCGTCGAACACGTGCAGGTGGTTCGGGGTAGCCGTGAGGTACACCGTCTCGCCGGCGTTCGGGTGCGAGCGGCCGTCGACGCGAGCGACAATGTCGGTGCGCTTGCCCTCGATCGTGGAGTGACCGTAGAGGTAGCCGTCGGCGCCGAGCTCTTCGACCAGGTCGACCTCGATCTGCAGGCCCTCGCCCGCGGTCGACGACATCTGGATGTCTTCCGGACGGATTCCCACGGTGACCTTCTTGCCGGTGGAACTGGCCAGGGTGTCGCGCTGCACGGGAACGGTCGCGGTGCCGAACTTGATGCCGCCGTCGACGGTGTCCGCGAGGAACAGATTCATCGCGGGGCTGCCGATGAAGCCGGCCACGAAGACGTTCTGCGGCTTCGCGTACAGGTCGCGGGGCGAACCTACCTGCTGCAGGATGCCGTCCTTGAGTACCGCAATCCGGTCGCCCATGGTGAGCGCCTCGGTCTGGTCGTGGGTCACGTAGACGGTCGTGACGCCGAGTCGGCGCTGCAACGAGGCGATCTGGGTACGCGTCTGCACGCGCAGCTTGGCGTCAAGGTTGGAGAGCGGCTCATCCATCAGGAACACCTGCGGCTGACGCACGATCGCGCGTCCCATAGCAACGCGCTGACGCTGACCACCGGAGAGGGCCTTCGGCTTGCGGCTGAGGTAGGGCTCCAGGTCGAGCAGCTTGGCGGCCTCGAGTACGCGGGCGGCACGCTCGTCCTTGTTGATGCCGGCGATCTTGAGCGCGAAGCCCATGTTCTCGGCGACGGTCATGTGCGGGTACAGCGCGTAGTTCTGAAAGACCATGGCGATGTCGCGGTCCTTCGGCGGAACATCCGTCACGTTGCGGTCACCGATGAGGATGTTGCCGTCGTTGACCTCTTCGAGGCCGGCGAGCATCCGCAGCGAGGTGGACTTTCCGCAGCCGGACGGGCCGACCAGAACCAGGAACTCGCCATCGGCGACCTGCAGGTCGAGCTGGTCAACAGCGGGCCTGGTGGAACCAGGGTAGAGCCGAGTTGCCTTGTCAAAGGTCACTGAAGCCATGATTATTACTCCTTCACCGGCAGGAACGTGCCGGACGATCCGTTGTGAATAGGAATTATATGCCGCACGCCGAAGCACACGACCTTTTTATTATTGCACGACGGATGCCTCGCTGCCGGTTTTCGCCCGCCCGCCCCGTTTGGTCGATTCCCAGTCAGGGGATCTACTATTCGAAAGGTGCGCTAACGCGCGCGCTCACTTCTCGAAAGCGATCTTTATGACTATTGGCGGACCCAGCGACAGCAGTCCCTCAAAAAACCGACGCCGTGACGCGGCCCGCATCAAGGCCAAGCAGCTGCGCGTCAGCCAGAAGAAGAAGGACCGCCGCAACAAGGTCTTCCTGCAGGGCGGAATCGGCATCGCGGGCATCGCCATCGTCGTGCTCGTTGCCGTCATCATCGTCAATTCGATCAAACCGGCCGGTCCCGGCCCCAGGAACATGGCGAGCGATGGCGTCCTCATCGGCGAAGGCATGATCACGGCCCTCACCCCGGCGCTGCAGCCCGACGCCGCAGCTCGGCCCTCCGAACCCGATCCCACCGGTGCCGTCGCCAACATTCGCGTCTACCTGGACTACCTCTGCCCGTTCTGTGCGGACTTCGAAGCAGCCAATACCGAGCAGATCGCCGAGTGGGTCGACTCCGGTGCCGCCACCATCGAAATTCACCCGGTGTCGATTCTCAAGAGCAAGTCCGCCGGCACCAAATACTCCCTGCGAGCCGCCAACGCTGCAGCTTGCGTCGCCAACTACTCGCCCGATGACTTCTTCGACTTCAACTCGGCGCTGTTCGTTGACCAGCCCGAGGAAAACAAGCCCGGCCGCAGCAACGATGAGCTCAAGGCCGTGGTCAAGGATTCCGGAGTGCGCACCGCGCTCTCCAGCATCAACACCTGCATCGACGACGGAACCTTCGAGTCCTGGGTTCAGGCCGCCACCGACCGATCCCTCGACGGTCCGATCGCCAACTCGTCGATCAAGGCCATCACCGGCACCCCGACCGTTCTGGTCAATGGCAAGCCCTACACCGGCTCGCTCGATGACCCCAAGGAATTCGCCTCCTTCGTGCAGCAGGCCCTCGGCGAGACCTACTCGACCTCGACGCCGACCCCCACCCCGACACCCGCCGGGTAGCTATTAAGCGGATGCTGCTGCTCGCGCCGTTGCATCCGCTTCGCCTGGCCGATGGCGGCAAAGGCGCGGGAATCATTTAGGATGGTCTTTCGAGGCCCTGGTCTCATGCCGGCCTGGCGCAATTGGTAGCGCACCACTCTTGTAAAGTGGGGGTTACGGGTTCAAGTCCCGTGGCCGGCCCTCTCAACCCTTACTCCCCACTGGGATGTAGGGGTTTCTTTGTGCCGCCAAGGTCTCACAGGGCCGCCACGTACACTGATGGCTGGGGTTTTTCGAGCGGATGCCCGCTGCAGAAACCCCGGGAGGAAACACACATGAGCCTGATCCGGCTGAACGATGTCAGCATCCGCTTTGAGAACACGCAGATTCTGCGCGAGGCGTTCTTTCGCCTCGAACCCGGCGACCGGGTCGGCTTGATCGGTAAGAACGGCTCCGGCAAGTCCACCATTCTCAAGCTGATTCTCGACCAGGTCTCGCCAGACGCCGGCGAGGTCACCCTCGAAGATGGCATTCGGGTCGGCTATTTCTCCCAGTTCTCCGAACTCAACGGTGCACAGACCATAACCGAGGTGCTCGACGAACTGTTCGTGGCCGTGAAGGCAGTTGAGGCCGAGCTCGCCGCGATTGATGCGGCGATCGCCCTCGATTCCTCGGCCAGCGCCGAACTCGACCGGCTGATCGGGCGGCAGGGCGAGCTGTTCGAGGAGATGGATCGGCTGGACGGCTGGGACTACAAGCGGCACATCGACACCGCGCTGACCACCCTCGGATTCAACGAGGCGCACCGCGTCTGCGCGATCGATGAGCTTTCCGGTGGCTGGCGTAATCGGGCTGCCCTGGCCAAGATCGTGCTGGAAGCTCCCGATGTACTGCTGCTCGACGAGCCGACCAACTACCTCGACGTGGCCGGTGTTGAGTGGCTCGAAGCCTGGTTCAAGAGCTTCAAGGGTGCTGCCATCGTCGTCTCGCACGACCGTAAGTTTCTCGACGCTGTCGTCACCCGCATCATTGAGGTCGAGAACTTTCACCTGCACGAGTACCCCGGCAACTTCGGCGAGTACATCGTGCAGAAGCAGTTTCGCCTCAAGACCCTTGAGGCACAGTTCGTGCACGAATCCGAGCTGCTCGCCTTCGAAGCCGAGGGGATCGCCGACCGTCGGGAGGCCGCCAAGGCCGAGAGTCGTCAGCTCGGCAATCAGCTGGCGCACATCAAGAAGTCGCGCACACCGCGCCCGGTCGACCAGATCATCACCGAGATCTACGGCAACCTGCACGTCAAGGACGTCCTCTGCCGGGTCGACGGCCTGGCAAAAAGCTTCGGCGACAAGGTGCTGTTCGAAAACCTCAGTTTCGAGGTGCGCCGCGGCAACCGCATTGTCGTGCTCGGCAGTAACGGCAGCGGAAAGACGACCCTGCTGCGGGTGCTCACCGGCGAGGAGAGCGCCGACCACGGTGACGTCGCCTGGGCCAGCGGCGCCGGCGTTGTCTCGTACAACCAGATTCTCGCCGAACTCGACGAGAGCGACACCGTCAGTCATGCCGTCAACGCCATGCCCGGCAGCCTCGCCCTCACCGCGACCAAGAAGTCGGTCAACCGTTTTCTGACCATGTTCCAGTTCAGCGAGGCCGACCTCAAACAGAAGATCGGTGCTCTCTCGGGCGGTCAGCGCGCCCGCGTCGCCATGGCGCAATGCCTGCTCTCCGGAGCGTCGGTGCTGCTGCTCGACGAGCCGACCAACCACCTCGACATGTCGAGCACCCAGGTGATGGAACGCGCCCTCGTGCACTTTCCCGGGGCCGTCGTGGTGGTTAGTCACGATCGCTTCTTCACCGACAAGATCGCCAACCGCCGCCTGGTCTTCGGCAGCGAGGGTGCAGCCCCCGGCGAAATCGAGGTGCGCGCCGCCTGACGCGCCAAGCCTCGCCCCGCGCGCTGTTTTCGACCGGGCCCGGAAACCGGGCCCATGATAGATCATGGGCCCGGCGACCTAAGGTGGGCCCCGGGCGAATCGGAGCCCGACCGGGCAGCACCGGGCAGAACCCGCACGCACCCATCTCGTAGTATTGCCAAGTGACAGAGGACAGCGCACGGACCCGAACGGATGCTTCGGCCGCGCCAGCGGCATCCTCTGTGCCGATTTGGCTGGCGCTTCTGTTCTCGGTGCTGATCGGGGCCATGTATGCCGTGCAATCGCGCGTGAATGGCGAACTCGGGCATCAAATCGGCGACGGATTCACTGCCGCCGTCATCTCCTTCGGCTCCGGGCTGGTCATTCTCAGCCTTGGCCTCGTCGTGTTCCGAAGCGGGCGCCGAGGCCTGCAACTCGTCACTCGCGCGGTGCGAGCGAAAACCCTGTCCTGGTGGCACCTGTTCGGCGGCCTGGCCGGCGCGCTGTTCGTACTGTCGCAGGGCCTTGTCGCCGCGCCACTCGGCATCGCCCTGTTCACTGTCGCCGTTGTGGCCGGTCAGACCGTGAGCGGTGTGCTCATAGACCGGTTTGGCATCGGTCCGGGTGGGCGCCGACCGCTGCACGCGTCCAAAATAGTTGGCGCGGTGCTCGCCTTGGTCGCCGTAGCCTGGACGGTGAGCGGCGAATTGGGCGGCAGCGACGCGCTCTGGCTGCTCGTGCTACCCCTCGTGGCGGGTATCGGCCAGGGCTGGCAGCAGGCCGTGAACGGTCAGGTGCGGGTCACCGCGCAAAGTGCGCTCACGGCAACTTTTCTGAACTTTCTCACCGGATCCGTCGCGCTCGTACTCGCGGCGCTCGTGCACGGTGTGCTGGTCGGTTTCGCCCTCGATCTGCCGGGCAACCCGTGGCTCTATACCGGCGGGCTCATCGGCTGCATCTTCATCGCCGGCGCCGCGCTCGTCGTGCGTACCACCGGCGTGCTCATGCTCGGCCTGTGCATCGTCGCCGGCCAGCTGCTCTGCGCCCTTGCGCTGGATCTGCTCGCGCCCACTCAGGGGCATCCGGTCGGCGTAACGACCCTGGCCGGAACCGCGCTCGCCCTCGTCGCCGTGGTCATCGCCGCGGTGCGCTGGCGCCGGCCCGGCCACGCCCGCACCTGACCGCAGCCCTTGAACGTCCTGTTCCTTCCGCCCGGGCCCGGAAAGGGGCCCCTGATAGGTCACGGGCCGGCGCTCCAAGGTGGGCCGGGGAAGAAGCGTACGGCCCCGAGCTACAGCACCCCCAAAAACTCCTCCGGATCAATCGACAGCCGCACGCACGGTTTCGACTCCTCGGGAATTCCCCCAACGTAGAGCCAGCCAAGCAGCTCTTCCCCCTCGGCAAGGCCATGCAACGCTCGCACCGGCGCCGATCGCACCAACGGCCCGGTGCGCCACATCGCCCCCCAGCCGGCGTTTTCGAGCAGCAGCGTGAGAAGGTGCGCGACGCCCGCAGCCGCGGCATCCTGTTCCCAGCCAGCCACCTTGAAGTTCACCTGCCGTGACGCGACGATCGCGATCAGCAGCGGTGCGCGCAGCGGCTTGGCGGCCAGCTTGATCGCTTCGAGCCCCTCACAAGCGGATGCCGCCACAAACGCCGCTCCGAGCCGGTCGCGGGCGTCGCCGCGCAGCTCGAGCAGCCGCCACGGACGCAACGCGCCGTGATCCGCCACCCGCGCGGCCGCCGCCACGAGCGGCAGCAACTCCGCCCGGCTGGGGGCGAGTGTCGTCACCTTGGAGTAACTGCGCCGGTCAGCGACAGCTTTGAAGACCGCCGCGGTATCCGTTCTGAAACCGGTCGTGTCCCGGCCGGGAAGACCAGGATTCGCTCCGGCCGAACCTGCCACTTTCGAACTGGCAACCGCACCCGTCATCGACACCGCGCTACTCAGCGGGCGTGAAGTTGAGCGACAGCGAATTCATGCAGTACCGGTCGCCGGTCGGAGTGCCGAAACCGTCGGGAAAAACGTGGCCGAGGTGCGAGCCACAGTTCGCGCAGCGCACCTCGGTGCGCACGCTTCCCAAGGAGCGGTCCTCAAGCAGTTCGACCGCTTCGGGCCGAACCGACTCGTAAAAGCTCGGCCAGCCGCAGCCGGAATCGAACTTGGTGCCACTCTGAAACAGCTCGGCGTTGCAGGCGCCACAGGTGTAGAGGCCGGCCCGACCCTCGTCGAGCAGCTCGCCGGTGCCGGGGCGTTCGGTGCCGGCTTCGCGCAGCACCGCAAATTTCTCCGCGCCCAGTTCGGAGCGCCATTCGCTGTCTGACTTCTTGATTTCGTAGTCCATGTTCAGATCCCTTCGTTCCGGCGACCGGGCACTGGCCGCGTCTACTAAGCCTAAACTCGCTTGGCCCCGCGCGCATTCCACACGGCGTGTCCCACCGCGGCAGGGCGTGCCGGAGGCAACATTCAGCCGCCCGCAAATAGGATGAGCCTGACGGACAGCCAACCGGGGGAGGGATGCAGCAATGACAGAGCACGCCCCGACAACCCAGTTGAGCGAACGCGACCAGGCCGTGCTCGCCTTCGAACGGCAATGGTGGCGGCATGTCGGCGCCAAGGAGGAGGCCATCCGGGCCACCTTCAGCCTGTCGACCGCCCGGTACTATCAGTTATTGGGCGCACTGGTCGACTCACCGTTGGCGTTGGCTTTTGATCCCATGCTGGTGAAACGATTGCAGCGGATGCGTTCCGTCCGATCCGAGGCACGCGCCAGTCGTTCGCTGCCCACCCGCGACTAGGCACCCACCCGCTTTTCGGCCAGCACGGAACCTTGCGCTGCAGCTCGATTCCGGCCCGGCCGGCCAACCAAGGATTCCACCACCATGGCGAAAAAATTTGCGAAAGACCGTTTCGACACCCACACGCATGCCCTCGACCGGGTGGGAGCCCACCGCGCCCCCGGCAAGAGTGGACGCGGCTGGATCGGATTCTGGTGGGCGCTGGGGGCTACCGGGCTGTTGATCGCCATCGGTGCAGTCGGCATCCTAGCAATCAATAATCGCCTCGACTTCTCCAACATTCCCGGGCTGCCCGCGAGCAGCGCAACCGCGACGCCCGCAGCGACCGCCGTCCCCACTGCCGTTGCCACCGTCGACCCGGCGCAGACCATCAACGTGCTCAACGGGTCCGCGAACGACGGCGTCGCAGCATCCGTCAGGGACACACTCACCGCTGCAGGCTGGGTGGTCAATGCCACCGGGAACGCCAGCACGGACACTGAGGCGACCACAGTGATCTACTACGCCGATGCGAGCCAGGAAGGCGCCGCCCGCGGCGTCGCTGCCTCCCTTTCGGGAGCGCAGATCGTGGTCTCCACCAATTTCGTTGATTCCGGCGCCAGTATGACCGTCGTCGTCGGCAACGACTATGTTTCACCGGTTGACTGAGCAAAACGCGAAAGCCGTGGTCGTAGCGGCCACGATTTGATTCGTCAAGCCCCTAGTCTTCTGTTCCGATTTCAGTAATGTGCGTTTTGGTCACACATTTTGTTCGGGCAATACCCGCCCGGATCAAGAAAGCTCGCCCAAGGAAACTTGCACCAGTAGGTAACTTGTAACAGATGTCTTGCTCTCGGGGATTTGCTGCTCGCACAGGATGAACGCAGTCTCTGCGGCACGGCCCGGAACAGCCAA
This sequence comes from Cryobacterium sp. Hh38, assembly GCF_004403235.1. NCBI lineage: Bacteria > Bacillati > Actinomycetota > Actinomycetes > Micrococcales > Microbacteriaceae > Cryobacterium > Cryobacterium sp. Hh38. The sequence goes on from NZ_SOHD01000033.1 coordinate 81,311, forward strand.
TGGGCGGTTGCCGTTGAAAACTGAGCAAGGAGTGACACATGGCGAACGGAACCGTAAAGTGGTTCAACGCTGAAAAGGGTTTCGGCTTCATTACTGTCGACGGGGGAGGGCAAGACGTCTTCGTCCACTACTCCGCTATCGACATGAGCGGGTACAAGGTTCTTGAAGAAGGCCAGCAGGTCGTCTTCGAGGTCGGTGCCGGAGCGAAAGGCCCGCAGGCTGAATCGGTGCGACCGGCCTAACCCGCCTCGCAGTTCACACTAACGCCGCCCGCTGCAACGGGCGGCGTTAGTGTTTACCGGTGACTATGAAAAATACGGCCCGCACCGCTCGACCGCTTCGGGCAGCGGGGCTGCTCGCCCTCGTGCTGCCGGCACTGCTCCTGAGCGCGTGCAGCGGCAGCACCCCGGCCCCCTCCTCGACACCGACCAGCACGGCCTGGACCTCTGACTATGTCGCCCCGGCGGCGACCGAGATCGCACCGCTAACCGGGCTGAGCGTCGAAGGCGGCTCGTCGGCCCACCCGTCCCTGGCGGCCAAGATTGACAACCACGTTGCGGCCCGGCCGCAGGTTGCCATTGACCGTACCGACGTCGTGTTCGAAGAACTGGTCGAGGGCGGAATCACCCGCTATGTCGCGGTCTGGCAGTCAAGCATTCCCGATCAGCTCGGACCGGTGCGGTCGATTCGGCCGATGGATCCCGACATTATCGCGCCGTTCGGCGGCCTGGTCGCCTACTCCGGCGGCCAGCAGCGATTCGTCGACGCGATGAATGCGACCGGCCAGATCAGCGCCATCTTCGACTACGACACGAGCGGCTTGTTCTCGCGGTCCTCCGCTACTTCAGCCCCGCACAACGTGATCCTCGCCGCGTCGGAATTCGTCAACCGCAATGCCTCCGTCGCCCCGCCCGCCCAGCAGTACGCCTACGCGTCCACCCTCGCCGCGGCATCCGCTGCCACGGACGGTACGCCGATTTCGGTGATCAACACCAGATTTTCCAACTCCAGCGCCCGCAGCTGGACCTGGAACGCCGAGGCGGCCGCCTACCTGCGCGCTCAGGATGGCGCGCCCGACCTGACCCCCGAGGGGGCCCAGCTCAAGGCCACCAACGTGGTCGTACTGCGGGTCGATGTAACCGTCTCCGACAGTATCCCCAAGACCGAGTTGATCGCCTCCGGTGAAGCGTCAATCTCGTCCGGCGGCAAGACCCTCGCGGCCACCTGGAGCAAGGACGCCCAGACGTCGCCGATCCGCCTCATCGACGCCAACGGAGTGACAATTCGGCTGGCACCGGGCAATACCTGGTTCCAGTTGGTGCCCAACGGCACCGGCTCGGCCGATCTCGTTCCCTGACAGCTGCAGATAGCCCGGCATCACTCCGGATGCTCGCTTGCACTCTCGACCCCAGAGTGCCAGAATCGATCTAGCACTCTCGTCATCCGAGTGCTAACCCCATCATCGTTTGGAACGTCCGGGAGGGACGAGTTACACATATGGCAAAAATCATTGCATTCAATGAAGAGGCCCGTCGTGGGCTTGAGCGCGGCCTGAATATTCTCGCCGACACCGTCAAGGTCACCCTCGGCCCGCGCGGCCGCAACGTCGTTCTGGAGAAGAAGTGGGGCGCCCCCACGATCACCAACGACGGTGTGTCCATCGCCAAGGAGATCGAGCTCGACGACCCGTACGAGAAGATCGGTGCCGAGCTCGTCAAAGAGGTCGCCAAGAAGACGGATGACGTAGCCGGCGACGGAACGACCACCGCAACCGTCCTCGCCCAGGCTCTGGTTCGCGAAGGCCTGCGCAACGTCGCAGCCGGCGCCGACCCGATCAGCCTCAAGCGCGGCATCGAGAAGGCCACGGCAGCTGTCATCGCCGAGCTCATCGCCAGCGCCAAGGAAATCGAAACCAAGGAAGAGATCGCGGCCACGGCTTCCATCTCTGCCGGCGACACCGAAATCGGCGCGATCATTGCCGAGGCCATCGACAAGGTCGGCAAGGAAGGTGTTGTCACCGTTGAGGAGTCGAACACCTTCGGCACCGAACTCGAGCTCACCGAGGGCATGCGCTTCGACAAGGGCTTCCTGTCGGCGTACTTCGTCACCGACCCTGACCGTCAGGAAGCGGTCTTCGAAGACCCCTACATCCTGATCGTCAACTCCAAGGTCTCCAACATCAAGGACCTGCTCCCCATCGTGGACAAGGTCATCCAGACCGGCAAGCAGCTCCTCATCATCGCGGAAGACGTCGACGGCGAGGCCCTGGCCACGCTCGTTGTGAACAAGATCCGTGGCATCTTCAAGTCCGTCGCCGTCAAGGCTCCGGGCTTCGGAGACCGTCGCAAGGCTCAGCTGCAGGACATCGCCATCCTCACCGGTGGACAGGTCATCTCGGAAGAGGTCGGCCTCAAGCTCGAGAACGTCACGCTCGACCTGCTTGGTAACGCCCGCAAGGTCGTCATCACCAAGGACGAGACCACCATCGTTGAGGGTGCCGGCGACGTCGAAGCCATCGCCGGTCGCGTTTCGCAGATTCGCGCCGAGATCGAGAACACCGACAGCGACTACGACCGCGAGAAGCTCCAGGAGCGCCTCGCCAAGCTTGCTGGCGGCGTTGCTGTCATCAAGGCCGGAGCCGCAACGGAGGTTGAGCTCAAGGAGCGCAAGCACCGCATCGAAGATGCAGTGCGTAACGCCAAGGCTGCCGTCGAAGAGGGCATCGTCGCCGGTGGTGGCGTTGCACTGATCCAGGCTGGCAAGACCGCATTCGAGAGCGAAGCAGTTCTCGCTCTCGTCGGCGACGAGGCAACGGGCGCGAACATCGTGCGCGTCGCCATCGACGCTCCGCTCAAGCAGATCGCACTCAACGCGGGCATGGAGCCCGGCGTTGTCGCCGACAAGGTGCGCAACCTGCCCGTCGGATGGGGCCTCAACGCCGCCACCGGCGAGTACGTCGATATGATCGCTGCCGGCATCAATGACCCGGTGAAGGTCACCCGCTCCGCGCTGCTCAACGCCGCGTCGATTGCCGGACTGTTCCTCACCACCGAGGCCGTCGTTGCCGACAAGCCCGAGAAGAACTCGGCTCCGGCCGGCGACCCCTCGGGTGGCATGGACTTCTAAATCCCCGCCAGCTAGCACCACACAAAAGTGGGCGTCTCCCTCGGGAGGCGCCCACTTTTTTCATGTTCCGTAGCCGAGGTGTGAGGCTGACCGCATTATTCGCAAAAATTGGGCCCGGACTCACACCTCGGCGCAGGTCAGCGGATGCTGCGGGCCGCTTTCACCAGGTCGGCGCAGCGCTCACCGATCATCATCGTGGTGATGTTCGGGTTTACGGTGACGAGAACCGGCATGACCGACGCGTCGGCGACGCGCAGGCCGGTGACTCCCTTGACCCGCAGCTCGGGATCGAGCGGCGCGAGCACATCGTCGACGGCGCCCATCCGCAGGGTCCCGGCCGGGTGGTAGACCGTGTTGTGGGTCTTTTCGATGTACGAGGTGATTTCGGCATCCGTTTGCACAGCGGCGCCCGGATACAGTTCCTCGCCGGCCCACTCGGCCATGGCCGGCTGGGCCACGATTTCCCGGGCCTTGCGGATGCCGGCGACCATGACGCGCATGTCGTGTGGGTCGGTGAAGTAGCGCGGATCCACCATGGGCTTGTCGCGGTAGTCGCTCGAGCGCAGCTTGACCGTGCCGCGGGAGCGTGCCCGGGTGACGTTTGGCGTCAGGCAGAACCCGTTCTCCGTCGTCGGGTAACCCTGACGGGCGGTGTGCATGTCGAAGGGCACCGAACCGTAGTGGAACATGAGGTCGGGGCGGTCGAGGCCCTCCTCGGTCGTCGTGAAGATGCCGGCTTCCCACCACTGGGTGGAAGTCTCGGGCATCGGCTGCTTCGCTTCCCACTGAATCACGCCCTCCGGGTGGTCCTGCAGGTTCTCGCCGACGCCGGGGGAGTCCGAGAGTACCTCGATGCCAAAGGAGGCAAGCTGCTCGGCCGGACCGACGCCGGAGAGCAGGAGCAGCTTGGGCGAATCGATGGCGCCGGCCGAGAGGATGACCTCGGCGCGCGCGGTGAGCTGGTGGGTCTTGCCGAAGCTGGCATCGACGACCTGTACGCCGGTGCAGTGCTTGTTCCCGTCGAAGGTGAGTTTGCGGGCTCGCATGCCGGTGAGCAGAGTGAAGTTGGCGCGATCCCGAATCGGGTGAATATACGAAACGGATGACGACGCGCGCGTTCCGTCCGCCTGCCGGTTGATCTGGAAGAAATTCGCGCCGTTCACAACGGTTGTACCGGAGTTGAACGTTGTGCGAGGGATTCCGGTCTGCTCGCAGGCGTCGAGGAGAGCCACGCCGCACGGATCGGTGGCCGGCACGTTCATCAGGTGCACGGGGCCGTCCTGGCCGTGGTGCGGGGCCCGGTCCTCGTTGGTTTCCAGACGCTGGAACAGCGGGAAGGTGGTGGCGGCGTCCCAGCCGGTGGCTCCGTGCTTGAACGCCCAGTCGTTCAGGTCTTCGGCCGGAGCCCAGAACGCGATGCAGGAGTTGTGGCTGGAACAGCCGCCGAGCACCTTGGCACGGGCGTGGCGCATGAACGAGTTGCCGTGCTCCTGCGGCTCGATCGGGTAATCCCAGTCGTAGCCGCTCTCCAGCAGCTCCATCCAGCGGTCGAGCTGGAGGATGACGTCGATGCCACGGTCGTCGGGACCGGCCTCCACGAGGGCCACCTCAAGGGCAGGATCCTCGCTCAGCCGGGCGGCGACAGCGGCCCCGGCGGAACCACCACCGATCACGATGTAGTCGAAGTCGGTCTGGGTCAGTACGGTCATCGGTGGTCCTAACGTGCGGCGAACCAGCCGGTGACGGCCGGTGCGGTGTTCTGGTAAATGTGCTTCGTTTCCTGGTACTCGCCGAGGCCCATCGGGCCGAGCTCGCGACCAACGCCGGACTGGCCGTAGCCGCCCCACTCCGCCTGCGGCAGGTAGGGGTGAAAGTCATTGATCCAGACGGTTCCGTGCCGCAAGGCCTTGGCCATGCGCTGGGCCTTGCCGGCGTCCTGGGTCCAGACCGCTCCGGCCAGGCCGTAGACGGTGTCGTTGGCGATGCGCACGGCCTCGGCTTCGGTCTCGAAGGTTTCAATCGTCACGACCGGACCGAAAGCCTCGTCGATCACGACGGACATGCCGCTTGAAACCTGGTCGAGCACGGTCGGCGTGTAATAAAAGCCCTGCGCGAGGTCGCCTGCGCCCCAGGTTCCTCCGCAGCGCAGGCGGGCGCCCTCGGCGACGCCCTTCGCAACGTAGGCGGTGACTTTGTCGCGGTGCGCTGCGCTGATCAGCGGCCCGGTTTCGGCTTCCGGGTCAAACGGTCCGCCGAGACGGATCTGGTTGGCCCGGCGCACGAGCTCGTCGACGAACTTCTCGGCAACGGATGCTTCCACCACGATGCGCGCGCCGGCCGAGCAGACCTGCCCCGAGTGCACGAACGCGCCGTTCAGCGCGTTGTCCACGGCGGCGTCGAAGTCGGCGTCGGCGAAGATCACGTTGGGATTCTTGCCGCCGAGTTCGAGGGCGACCTTCTTGACCGTTCCGGCGGCGGCCGCTGCGATCTTCCGGCCGGTCTCGAGACCGCCGGTGAACGAGACCAGGTCGACGTCGGGGTGGCTGGAGAGCGGGGCCCCGGCCACAGCGCCAGCGCCGAGCACGAGGTTGGCGACGCCGGCCGGCAGGCCGAGGTCGTCCAGCAGCACCATCATGAGCATGCTGGTGTGCGGGGTGAGCTCGCTCGGCTTGAGCACGAAACTGTTACCGGCGGCGAGGGCCGGGGCGATCTTCCACGCGGCCTGCAGCAATGGGTAGTTCCACGGCGCGATCAGCCCGCAGACACCGACGGGCTCGTGCACGATGCGGCTGACAACGTTTTCATCGCCGGCATTGACGATGCGTCCGCTGTCCTGCCCGGCGATCTTGCCGAAGTAGGCGAAGCAGTTCGCGATGTCGTCCATATCGATTTCACTCTCGACCAGACGCTTGCCGGTGTCGAGCGTTTCGGCGCGGGCGAACTCGGCCCGGCGCACGCGCAGTTCAGCGGCGACGCGCAGCAGAAAATCACCACGTTCGGGCGCCGGAACGCTGCTCCACAGGCCGCTGTCGAAGGCGGTGCGGGCCGCGCGGATCGCAGCATGGACATCCGTTGTGGTCGCCTCGCTGACCGTGCCGACCAGGCTCTGATCGGCCGGGCAGTGGATTTCGCGGGTGCCGGCGTCGCTCGCTGGTACCCAGGCGCCGCTGATGAACAGCGTGGCCGGCGGCGCGGTATCGATCGGTGTGTTCATTGCTTGACCTCGTCCGATTCAAAATCGGCTTCCCAATTGTCTTTAGCCACCTGGTCCTCGGCGAGGGCGGTGTTTCCCGGCTCTGCCCGGTTCAGGTGCAGAAAGTCGAGGTGGGTTTCGTAATGATCGAGCACGTCAGTGATGACCTGCTCCTTGCTGTAGCCCATGAGGTCGTAGCCGTGGCTGCCCTCGAGGGAGAAAACCTCCATGCGGTAATACTTGCCGCTGGCGCTCGCCGAACGCACCGCATAGGTCGGAGTGTCGAATTGCACGGGGTAGATCTGGTATTTGAAACCACGCTCGTCGCCCATCGACACGTTGAGGTCGAGGTGCGGAATCTGCAGACCATCGACCACGCCCTGCGATAGCGTCACCTCGGCACCCTGCGTCACGAGCTCGTCACGCACTTCCTGCAGGGCGGGCAGGGCCACGCTCGACACGAAGCGTTCGGCCTGGCGTGGGCCAGGGTAGCTCATGGCGCGGGTCAGCCGCTGACGCCAGTTGCGCGCCCGCGCCGGGTCGGTGCTGCGGCCAGACAACAGGCCGGGCAGGCTGGCCCGGTAACTGTCGGTGAGCGATTGCTCCAACCGAAGCGCCCGATACAGCCCGAGCATGACGAGCAGCAGCACCGCGGAGAAGGGCAGCCCCATAATGATCGTGGCATTTTGCAGGGTCGGGATGCCGCCCACCAGCAGCATTGCCATGGTCAGCACTCCGGTGGTCACCGCCCAGAAGATGCGCAGCCACTTCGGGCCGTCGGACTCGGAGTCCTTGAGATGCGAGGTGAAATTGGCCATGACGAGGGCGCCGGAGTCGGCGCTCGTGACATAGAACAGCAGTCCGGTGAAGGTCGCGATCGCGGCGGTGGCCGGGGCGAACGGGAACTCGGCCAGCAGCGAGTAAAACGCACGCTCCGGCGAATTCATGGCGACCTCGCCGAAGCCGGCATCTCCGCCGATCACGATAGCGAGGGCGCTGTTGCCGAACACGGCGATCCAGATCAGGATGAACGCGAATGGCACGATCATGGTGCCGGCGACGAACTCGCGGATGGTGCGGCCGCGGCTGATGCGGGCCAGGAACAGCCCGACGAACGGCGCCCAGGCGATCCACCAGGCCCAGAAGAACAGGGTCCACCAGTTGAGCCATTCATCGGGGCGGTCGTAGGCGAAGGTGTCGAGGGTCATGGCCGGGAACCGGCTCAGGGTGTCACCGATGTTGAGGACGATGGCGTCGAGCAGAAAGCTCGTGTTGCCGGCAATCAGAATGAACAGCATGAGGCCGACGCTCAGCAGAACGTTCAGCTCGGACAGTCGACGAATGCCCTTCTCGACCCCGGAGACGACGGAGATCGTGGCCATGACCACACTCAGGGCGATGAGCGAGCCCTGCACGAGCAAGGTCTCCGGCGTTCCGAACATAAAAGTGAGGCCGTAGTTGAGCTGGGCGACGCCGATGCCGAGGCTCGTGGCGATGCCGAAAATGGTGCCGAGGATCGCGGCGATGTCGACCACGTCGCCGATCGGGCCGTGGATCTTCTTGCCGAAGATCGGGTACAGCGCCGAACGGATGCTCAGCGGCAGGTTCTGCCGGTAAGCGAAGTAGCCGAGGGCCAGACCCATGAGGGCGTAGAGGGCCCAGCCGGTGAGGCCGTAGTGGAACAGGGTCCAGACCATGGCCTGGCGGGCGGCCTCAACGGAGCTGCCATCACCGGTGGGCGGAACGAGATACTGGGTGACCGGTTCGGAGACCGAGAAGAACATGAGGTCGATGCCGATTCCGGCGGCGAAGAGCATGGCGGTCCAGGTGAACAGGCTGAACTGCGGCCTGGAGTGGTCTGGCCCGAGGCGGGTCTTGCCGACCCGGGACAGCGCGACGACGATGACGAAGACCAGCACGACAGTGACGATCAGAAAGTAATACCAGCCGAGGTTGACCGACACCCAGCCGACGACGGCAGCAATGACGTCGCTCGCGTTGCTGGGGGCGAGAATCGCCCAGAGGGCGATGGCAATGATGCCGGAGGCTGAACCGAAGAAGACCGTCTTGTTCACCCGGGTTTTGTTCTCCGGGGGGAGGCCAGGCGGTCCGGTCGATGGTTCGGTGGCGGGAGTGTGGGCAGAGAGAGTCATCTCATCCTTGGTGCTTGGTGTGATGTCGGGGTGGCGCCGGCCGCGTGTGCGCGGGCTGGCTGTCCGAGTGGCCGCGGTGGCGGCGTACGCGCGTCTGTCAGTCTAGCAACCGAAAATCCGCGTCTTTCCGGGCTTTTTCGGGATGCGCCGGGTGCGGTAGTGCTATCCCGCGCGAGATAACACACTCCGACCGGCCACGAATCGCCTACCGCGCGAACAGCCGGGTGTTGGCTTGCTCGGTCTCGGCGTACTGCTGCCCGGCCAGGCTCAGCGCCTGGTTGAGCAGGGTCAGGCTCTCTTCCAGCTGCTGATGCATGCCGCGCCACTCGGCGAAAGCCCCCTGGAACGCGGCAGACGCCTGGCCGGTCCAGAACCCTTCGAGGCTGGTGAGCTGGGCGTTGAGCTCGGCCACATCGGCCTGCACCCGCCCGATCGTGCCGCGTGCGGTGTTGGCGGTGCTCTGCACCGCATCGCTGTCGACCTGAAAGCTCGTCATGGTGTGCCTTCCTGCTACTCAAACATGGATGTTGGTGACCATGAGCGTAGAAGGCGAGCGTGCAGAATCCGCTGCCCGGCAGTCAATTTGTGAATGGATGCCGCCTGCCGCGGCCGGTGCAGGAGGGCCGCTACGGAATGACGGGCTGGGCGTGCAGCGGCGCGCTCGGCGTGCCGGCGAGGGGGAGCGAGACCCGGAAGGTGGCGCCGCCGCCGGGGGTGTCGACGACGTCGACGGTGCCGTTGTGGCTGGCGACGATGGCGGCGACGATGGCGAGGCCGAGGCCGCTGCCACCGGTTTCGCGGGCGCGGCTGGAGTCGGCGCGCCAGAAGCGCTGGAAGATCTTCTCCCGAATCTGCGGCGGGATGCCCTCGCCGTGGTCGACGATGGCGATCGATGCCCGCAGGGTGCGCGGGTCGACTGCGACCTCGAGTTCGATCGGGCTGTCTGAGGCGGTGAACCGCATCGCATTGCCCATCAGGTTGGTGATGACCTGGCGAATCTTGTTCTCTTCGGCCATCACCACGGGCGGCAGCTGGGGCACGACGGGCAACACAGTCAGGCCGGCATCGGGCAGCACAGCGGTTGTGCGGCGCGGTTTGCGGGTGCGCAGCCGGGCCAGGGTGGCGCCGGCGAAGGCAATGGCACCGGTCGGAGTGCCCGTTCCGGACGGCCGGGTAATCGTGCCGGTGGTGACGCTCTCCGTTCCATCGTTGTCGATCTCGCCGGAGTCACCGAAGTGGTGGTCCAGATCGGCGTCAGCCTCGAGTGACACAAGCACGGGCGGGGGAATCACCACCGTCACCTGGCGGCCCGGTGAGCTGGCCATGGTATCGAGGGCGGCGTCGCGGGCCAGCGGAACGAGGTCGACCGGGGTGAGCGCGAGCGGCTTGGTCTCGTCGAGGCGGGCGAGTTCGAGCAGATCCTCGACCAGACCGCCCATACGAATGGCCTCTTTTTCGATGCGTTCCATGGCTTGGGCGACATCTTCGGGGGTCTGCAGGGCACCCATGCGGTACAGCTCGGCGTAGCCGCGCACCGAAACCAGGGGGGTGCGCAGTTCGTGGCTGGCGTCGCCGACGAAGCGGCGCATCTGGTCAATGGTGCGGGCGCGGTCTTTGAAGGCCCGGTCGATGCGGCTGAGCATGATGTTGAGCGAGCGGTTGAGACGACCGACCTCGGTGTTCGGCGTTGCGCCGCCGAGACGCTGGCTGAAGTCACCGTCGGCGATCGCCGCGGCGGTCTGCTCCGCCTCGCGCAACGGCACGAATGTTGTGGTGACGAGCACGCGGGTGAGCATGGCGCCGATCAGCACGACCCCGGCGCCGAAGCCCAGAAAGATCGTGAGGTAGGTGGCCATGGTGTTCTCGGTGGGCCGCAGCGACACGGCCATGACGAGGGTGCCGTAGGTACCGGTGGGGCTGATCACCACGGGAACCATGATCGCGTGAAACTCGGTGTCGTGGGCGGCGTCCCACAGAGTTTGAATCTGTCCGTCAAGCTGCGAGACCCGTTTCAGGTCGAGCGGCATGCCGACAACCGGCAGCTCGGCGTGGTCGCGTTCCTGCCAGGTGCGGGTGATCAGCGCGCCGTCTTGGTCGTACAGGGCCACGAAATAGTCCGAGGCGACGCCCTCGGTATCACCCTGCGAGAACACGCTCGACGAGTAACCGCTGAGCGCGGTCTGCGTGTCGACCTGCAGCTGGGTGTCGACCTGGGTCACCACATACTGCTTGAGCATGGCCATTGTGCCGATGCCGGAAACGAGCAGGCCGAGCGTGAGCATCAACACCGTGACACCGGTGATCTTGGAACGGAGGGAGATGCTGCTCCACCGCCTGGACAGGGTTTCGTGCATAAGGGGATTTAGTCTACGAAAGCTCGCTGTGGATAACGAACGCCGTGACTACGCCTTGGCGGCCTTGAGCATGTAGCCGAAGCCACGCTTGGTCTGAATGAGCGGTTCGCTCGAGTGCACGTCGACCTTGCGGCGCAGGTAGGAGATGTAGCTCTCCACGATTCCGGCGTCACCGTTGAAGTCGTATTCCCAGACGTGATCGAGGATCTGCGCCTTCGACAGCACCCGGTTGGGGTTGAGCATGAGGTAGCGCAGCAGCTTGAACTCGGTCGGGCTCAGTTCGATGGCCTCGGTGCCGACGAGAACCTCGTGGGTGTCCTGATCCATGGTGAGTTCACCGGCTCGAATGACGGCATCTTCATCGGCGTGCATGGTGCGACGCAGGATGGCCTTGATCCGGGCGACGATCTCGTCGAGGCTGAACGGCTTGGTCACGTAGTCGTCGCCGCCGACGGTGAGGCCGGTGATCTTGTCTTCGGTGTCGTCCTTGGCCGTCAGGAACAGAATCGGGGCCGTGTAGCCGGCCGAACGCAGGCGCTTGGTGACACCGAAACCGTTCATGTCGGGCAGCATGACATCGAGAATGATAAGGTCGGGTTCCTCCTCGAGCACGGCGGAGATAGCCTGCGCGCCGTTGCCCACTGCGCGTACGGCGAAGCCGGCGAAGCGGAGGCTGGTGGTGAGTAGGTCGCGGATATTGGGTTCGTCATCGACGATAAGGATGCGGGGGCCGTCAGTCATGCCCCCAGTATCTGCGTGTTAGCTGAAGCTTTACTGAGAGTAAGTCCGTGTGCGGGGATCGACGGCCGATGATCCGTTCCGCGGCAGGAGTTGGCGACATGATGGAATGGAACAATCGATTTGTTCCAATGGTGAGGACCGTTATGACACGCACGAGAATCAACTCCGCTCCGGGAGTGATGCTTCCTCAACTGGATGCTCCGCGCCGGTTGATCGGCGGCCGCACCTTCGATTTCGATCGCGAGGTGGCCGTGATGGCCATCGTCAATCGCACGCCGGACTCGTTCTACGACCAGGGTGCAACGTTCGCGCTCGACGCATCCGTTTTGGCGGCGCAGAAGGCCATTGCCGACGGGGCAGACTGGGTCGACATCGGTGGCGCCAAGTTCGCGCCCGGGCCAATCGTGCCGATCGAGGAGGAGATCGACCGGGTCGTTCCGGTGGTCGAGGCGCTGCGCGGCGCCGGCGTGGTCATCTCGGTCGATACCTTCCACCCGGCCGTGGCCGCCGCGAGCATTGCCGCCGGCGCGCACGTGATCAACGACACCACCGGCGTGCACGACCCGGCGATGGCCGACGTCGTCGCCGACAGCGATGCCACCCTCGTGATCACCCACAGCCTCGCGGCGCCGCGCATGCCCTATCCGGCGCCGCAGTACGACGATGTTGTCGGCGAGATCAGCGCGTTTCTGCTCGCCCGCGTCGACCGAGCCCTCGGGCGGGGGATGCGGGCCGACCGCATCATCATCGACCCCGGCCATGACCTCAACAAGACCACGCGGCACTCGCTCGAACTCACCCGGAGGCTCGGCGAGATTACCGGGCTCGGCCTGCCGACGCTGGTGGCCGTCTCCAATAAGGATTTCGTCGGGGAGAGCCTCGATCGGCCGCGCGGTGAACGGGTCGACGGGTCGCTGGCCGCCATGACGGTCTGTATTCTGCAGGGGGCGCGGATCGTGCGCATGCACAACGTGCGCGCGGCGGTCGATGCCGTGCGCATGACCGAGGCCATCCTCGGGCTTCGGCAGCCCGCCTACGAGCGTCACAACCTCGCCTGATGCGCGCCGAGCTGCCGCCGCGGGCGGAACTTATCGAGCACTACCGGGTGGCCGACCGCGGGGCGCCGCGGACGCGCGTCAACTTCATCGCGAGCCTCGACGGCGCCGCAACCATCGACGGCCTGAGCGGTGGCCTGAACAACGCCGACGACAAACTCGTGTTCGACACCCTGCGGCTACTGACCGACGTGATCCTCATCGGGGCCGGCACCGTTCGGGCCGAGGGCTACGGTGGCATTCGTTTATCAGCGGATGACGCGGCCTGGCGCACGCAGGCGGGTCTGGCCGCCCAGCCTCCGCTAGCCGTGGTGTCGGGGCGTCTGGATCTCGACCCGCGGCATCCGCTTTTCACGGAAGCCGTGACCCGCCCCATCGTGCTGACCCACGCCGCCGCCCCGTCAGACCGGCGGGCCGCGCTCGCCGCGGTGGCCGACGTGATCGTGTGCGGCGACGAAGAAGTCGAGCCGCACCGCGTGGTGGCGGCGCTCGCCGCACGCGGATTGCCGCAGATCCTGTGCGAGGGGGGGCCGCACCTGTTCGGCGACCTGCTCGCGGCGGACTGTGTCGACGAGTTGTGCCTGAGTTTTAGCCCGGTGCTGGTGGGGGGCTCTGCTGGGCGTATCGCCGTTGGCGCTAGTGCTGTGACCCGCGCTATGGAGTTGCTGCACGTGCTGCGCGCCGGCGACATGCTCTTTCTGCGCTACGCCCGATCCTGAGCGCGCGCTCGTTGCTGAGCCGTGAGTGTTGGGCGAATTAATCGTTTCAACGCCGCGAAACTCACGGCTCGGCGAGCGAAACTCACGGGTCGACTCTGCAAACTCACGGGTCGGTGGCCGTGGCGCTAGGCGGGATTATGCGCTGATCCCGGCGTCTGCATCCGCCTGGGCCCACCTTGCGAAAGCGGGCCCATGATCTAGCATGGGCCCGCTTTCCGGGCCCGGGCCCGGGAAGTAATCAGGCGCGCGGGAGAGGAGCTAGGCGGCCTCGAGGCTGTGCGAGTCGAGGATCGTGTAGCTGTAGCCCTGCTCGGCGAGAAAGCGCTGGCGGTTCTGGGCGAAGTCTTGGTCGACCGTGTCGCGGGCGACGAGGGTGTAGAAGTTCGCCGACAGGCCGGACTCCTTCGGGCGCAGCAGCCGGCCGAGACGCTGGGCCTCTTCCTGGCGGGAGCCGAACGAGCCGGACACCTGGATGGCCACGGTCGCCTCGGGCAGGTCGACCGAGAAATTGGCAACCTTCGACACCACGAGCACCTTGACCTCGCCCACCCGGAACGCCTGATACAACCGTTCTCGCTCGTCGATTGGGGTGGCACCGGTGAGCTGGGGAGCGTTCAAGACCTCGGCGAGTTCGTCGATCTGGTCGAGGTACTGGCCGATCACCAGGATGCGTTCGCCCTCGTGCTTCTGGATCAGTGCCTGCACCACGCCAAGCTTGGCCGGTGCGGTTGCGGCCATGCGGTACCGCTCGTCGTCCGCTGCCGCGGCATAGCTGAGCCGCTCCGACTGTGGCAGGTCGATGCGCACCTCATAGCAGTTGGCGGGCGAGATGAAGCCCTGGGCTTCGATCTCCTTCCACGGTGCGTCGAACCGCTTGGGGCCGATCAAGCTGAACACGTCGCCCTCGCGGCCGTCCTCGCGCACCAGGGTGGCGGTCAGGCCGAGGCGGCGGCGCGCCTGCAGCTCGGCGGTGAGCTTGAACACGGGTGCTGGCAGCAGGTGCACCTCGTCGTAGATCACCAGGCCCCAGTCCATGGCATCGAGCAGCTCGAGGTGGGCGTACTCACCCTTGCGCTTCGCGGTGAGAATTTGGTAGGTCGCGATGGTGACGGGCTTGACCTCTTTGACCTGCCCGGAGTATTCGCCGATCTCGTCGGGCGTGAGCGTGGTGCGCTTGAGCAGTTCGTCGCGCCACTGTCGCGCCGAGACGGTGTTGGTCACCAGGATGAGGGTGTTGGTCTTCGCTGTGGCCATGGCTCCGGCACCGACCAGTGTCTTACCGGCGCCACAGGGCAGCACGACCACGCCGCTGCCACCGTCGAAGAAGCTCGCGACGGCCTTGTTCTGGTAGTCGCGCAGCGCCCAGCCGTCTTCGCGCAGGGCGATGTCGTGCGGGGTGCCCGGCGTGTACCCCGCGAGGTCCTCGGCCGGCCAGCCGAGCTTCACCAGCTCCTGCTTGAGCTGCCCGCGCGCCCACGGCTCCACCAGGTACGTTTCCGGCGACGGATGCCCGATCAGCAGCGGCGCGATGCGCTTGGCTCCTGCTATCTCGGTGAGAACGGCCTGGTCGCTGCTGTGCAACACGAGAGCGCCCTCGGAGTCGCGTTCAATGACGAGACGCCCGTAGCGACCGACAGTCTCGGTGATGTCCACGCTGACCGTCTGGGGTATGGCGAATTTAGAATATTTCTCCAGCGTGGCGAGCATGTCCGAAGCGTCGTGGCCGGCCGCCCGGGCATTCCACAGACCCAGCCGCGTGATGCGATAGGTGTGGATGTGCTCGGGGGCTCGTTCGAGTTCGGCGAAGACGGCGAGGTCGTGACGAGCATCCTCGGCAAGAGGGTGGGCGACTTCGAGCAACACCGTGCGGTCACTTTGGACAATCAGGGGGCCATCAGACATAGCGCCTAATCCTACTCGCGTCGGGTGACGTCCCTGGCACCCGGCTGGTTCCGCGCACTCAGCCAATGCTCGCGCTGGGTGTCCCGATCGGTCAGGGTGCCGGGGTGATGCTCAGGATGCTCTTGAGCGGCAGGGTGCGCTCGATGTCGGCGCGTCGGTCGCGAGCTCGGAAGCGGCCGTTGCTGACACTGGCCGGTTGCAGCAGATAGTCCACGACCGAGCCGCCGGGCATCGCGATGCTGACCAGGATGGTCTGCTTCGCTTTGATGGCGGAGTCGAGCTGGCGGGCGAGCCAGGCATCCGCGACCGACACGCCGTGGCCGTCGCCGGCGCGGAGTTTCTCGACCAGGTTCAGGGCCGGATCTTTCGGCGGCGTCTCGGTGATCCGGGCGACCTGGTGTCGCCGCAGGTGCACGATCTCACCGTGTTCATTCTCAGCGGCGACGGGATAGCGCGCATCGCTGAGCGCCCAAAACACCGCGTCGCCGCCGAACCGACTGAGCAGGCGCTCGCCGTCGTCGGCGCGCACCAGCCCGAGTGGGGCGAGGGTCTGATCGACCGCGATCGTGTTCAGCAGCGCGGCATCCGCTGAAGAAACGTAACTCAACGCGAGGGCGGCGTCCTCGGCCAGGGTGCCCACCCGCACACGACCGTAGCGGGCGGCCGACTCGTTGATGAGGTAGTCCACCGGCTGGGGAATTCCGGTGAGCGAGATCGATGCCAGGAAGGCCAGCAGGGACTTAGCGTCCTCGCCCGCGGCCAGCGCACGATTGACGGATGCCGCGGTGATGCGATAGCTCGACGCCAGTTCCCGACTTTCCACGTCGGCCATCCCGCGCAGGCGGGCATCGATCGACGGGGCCAACGGGCCGGGGGACACCATTGACAGGTCGTGCTGGAGATACACGGCACCGACCTCGGTGGGCAGGGCGGCCACCATGGTCGCCACGGCCGCCTCGGGGTCGCCGCGCAGCACGCTCGCGCCGGCGGTGCTCGTGGTGTCGTGGGCGGTGATTCCGATCAGTTCGGCGTCACGGGCAAACTCGGCCAGCTGCGTCTGCATCCACTCGCCGCCTGCCGGGTAGAGCCAGGCTATGAATCCCGATAGCGCCTCGCCCCAGAACAGTCCAGCCTGCCGCGGCAGAATGTCGGCGACGATCGGCGGAAGGGCCGCCTGCCAGGCCGCAGCCAGGGCGGCCCAGCGGGAGGTAGTGCCCTGGAGCAGCCAGGCCTCGCCGGCCTCGGTTTCCATCCAATACCCGTCGGAGCGGGCCAGCAGGTCTGCGCGCGCGGCCAGAGCCACAATCGGGGCGACCAGCTCGATTTCGACGGTCATAATGGCGGCCAGGCGCTTCGTGTCGGGCAGGCCGAGTCCGCCGCGGCTGAGCTCGCGGGCCGGCTCTCGGCTGAGCTCATTGACCAGCTCGGCGATCGACGATACAACCGAGAAGGCGCGCTCGGCGGCGAGCTGGTCGATGAACGGGATATCGGCGTCCGGCACGGCGGCTACGGCAGCGGGGGAGACCGTGATGGCCAGATCGGCGGCTCCCGGAAGGCCCTGGGCCGGCCATTTAGCCAGGTGAGCCGAGACGGCGTCGTAGGGGATGCAGCATCCGTCCGCGCGAACGGTGAGCAGCAGGGCGTCGAGGGAGTCGGCGCGGGCGGCCACATCGACGGCCGTGACCTCGGCGGAACTCAGTGCTGAGAGCCGCCCGGCGACGGCGTGCAGGCTGGGTACCGAATCAGCGCTCGTGCACTCGCCGGCGACGGCCAGGACGGCCAGGACGGATCGGTCCAGGTGGCTGAGCGCCAGCTGGATGCTGTCGGGGTGCAGCAGTGCCTCGGCGAGGTCAAAGAAATCGTGGATGCCGCTCGCGCTCACACCGCGCACCCCGATCACGTGCCGCAGCTCGGCATCGGACAGGGCCCGGAGTCGTGACGCGAGGCCGAGCATTACTCGCGGTCTCGTCGGGCTTCGCGACTGCGGCGAACTCCCACCGTGGCCATGAGCGCGATGACCAGCAGGAATCCAACCGGCAGACCGAAGGTCGGGAGGACGATAACGGATGGCCAGATGCCCTGCCCGAATTGCGCCGCCTTGACGCCCATCGCCGTAGCCGCGATCACCGCGATGAAGGCGAGGATCGACAACCCGACCACGCTCGCGACCATGTAAGCGAGAACACGTTCTATCCGGCTGACGGGTCGTGGAGTTTGATTGGTCACAGCCTAAGGATACGGGCACGCAGCGGCCGCAACCGAATATGCTGGGTGCACACCCCGCACTTTTTCGTGCGCCCAAAACTCAGTGAGGTTCAGATGCCTACCGGCAAGGTCAAGTTTTACGACGAGGAGAAGGGTTTCGGCTTCATCACTTCCGATGACGGCCAGGAAGTCTTCCTCCACGCTTCCGCCCTGCCTTCCGGCGTTACCGTCAAGGCCGGCGCGAAGCTCGAATTCGGCATCGCCGATGGCAAGCGCGGTGCTCAGGCGCTCTCGGTGCGGGTGATTGAAGCTCCGCCAAGCCTGTCCAAGATCAACCGCAAACCCGCCGACGACATGGCGATCATCGTCGAAGACCTGGTGAAGCTGCTCGACGGCATCGGCACCAACCTCAAGCGCGGGCGCTACCCCGAGTCGAGCCATAGTAAGAAGATCGCGGCGATGCTGCGCAAGGTCGCCGAGGAACTGGATGCCTGACGTGCCCGACGTCCAGCCGACCGACGCCCAGCCGACCGACGCCCGGCCGACGACGGCGAAACCGACCGACGCCACCCTGCTCGCGGCTGTCGATCTGGCCCGCGCTGCGCTTTTGGAGATCACCGACGAGGACACGATCGGCGAGGTGATCGGGCACCTCGATGAGGGCGAACTCGTGATCTCGCTACTGTTCGACTGCCTGATGACGGGCTATCCGGGCTGGCGCTGGACGGTTTCCCTGGCCCGAGTCGATGAAAACGCCGCGCCGACGGTGCTCGAGACCGAGCTCACCCCCGGCGACGATTCCCTGCTCGCACCCGAGTGGGTGCCGTGGTCGGATCGACTGGTCGAGGAAGACTCGGAGGCGGATGCCGACGATTCAGAATCAGAGAATTACGACGACTCTGACGACGACTCTGACGACGACGACTCAGACGACGACAACGACGATGAGTCCGACGACGACGACGGCGACGGTGACGACGACGACGGTGACGACGACTCGCTTGACGCCCTCGACGGCATCGATTTCGATGAGGCGCTAGCGGCGGCGGAACTGAACCCAGGCGAGACCGGCGAGTCCGAGTCCGACGCCGATCACAGCGCACCACAGCCACCAACCCGGTCCCGCCGCGCTCGCCGCCCCTGACGCCTGCGGCGCCGTGAACTCAACGACGAGTGCGGCGCCGAGGGCCATCAGCCAGAGCAGCGTGCCCACGACCAGTGCCGTGCGGGCATCCGTTCTGGCGGGCAGCGGATCGGGTCGCCGTTCACTGTCTTTTAACCAGAGACGCATGGCCCGATCCTTTCGCCCGCGGTTCGCGCTAGTTGCCGAGGTGGCCGACGACGTATTCGATCGACGCGACGAGCTTCTTGACGTCCTCAGGGTCGATCGCGGTGAAGGTCGCGATACGCAGCTGGTTGCGGCCGAGCTTGCGGTACGGCTCGGTGTCGACAATGCCGTTGGCGCGCAGCGTCTTGCTGATCGCTGACGCATCGATGGCGTCGTCGAAGTCGATCGTGACGACGACCTGCGAACGGTGGGTCGGGTCCGCCACGAACGGGGTCGCGTAATCGACGCCCTCCGCCCAGTCATACAGAACGGATGACGATGCCTGGGTGCGCGCGGACGCCCACGCCAGACCGCCGCTCTGGTTGATCCAGTCGATTTGGTTCTCCATCAGCAGCAGCGTGCTGAGGGCTGGAGTGTTTAGCGTCTGGTTCAGGCGCGAGTTGTCGACGGCGTTCTTGAGGCTGAGGAATTCCGGAATGTAGCGGCCGCTCGCAGCGATACGTTCGACTCGTTCGAGGGCCGCCGGGGAGAACAGGGCGATCCACAGGCCACCGTCGGAGGCGAGGTTTTTCTGCGGGGCGAAGTAATAGACGTCCGCCTGGCTGGCGTCGAAGTCGATGCCGGCGGCGGCGCTCGTTGCATCGATGACGGTGAGGGCGCCGGCATCGCCGGTGACCCGGGTGACCGGGGCCATGACGCCGGTCGAGGTTTCGTTCTGGGGCCAAGCGTAGACGTCGATGCCGCCCTTCACGATGAAGGCGCTGCGCGAACCGGTGTCGGCCTTGATCACGTCGGGGGCGTCGAGCCACGGGGCGGCAGCCGCCTTGGCGAATTTGCCGCCGAACTCGCCGAAGACCAGGTTCTGCGCGCGCTTCTCGATCAGCGAGAACGCTGCGGCGTCCCAGAAGGCGGTCGAGCCGCCATTGCCGAGCACGACTTCATAGCCGTCCGGAATGCTGAACAGCTCGGCGAGGCCGCCACGTACTCGGCCGACGAGGTCCTTCACGGGGGACTGGCGGTGCGAGGTGCCGAGCACTCCCGTGCCGAATCCGAGCAGGTGGTCGAGCTGTTCTCGCCGGATTTTCGATGGGCCGCAGCCGAATCGTCCGTCGAGGGGGAGCAAATCGGTGGGTATGAGAAGGTCGGCCATGGCGTAATTCTAGTTGCCCTCCCACTGGCAGGTAGGCTGGTGACGCTGTGCGGGCCATTGCCGAGGCCGCCAACGAGGCACCCTTCCGTCACCAGATGAGCGGTGCGCGCACGAGCTGAACGAAGGGCTGCGGATGAGCGATCTGATCGACACCACCGAAATGTATCTCCGCACTATCCTCGACCTGGAGGAAGAAGAGATCGTGCCGTTGCGGGCGCGCATATCCGAGCGCCTCGGGCACTCCGGCCCCACGGTCTCTCAGACCGTCGCGCGCATGGAACGGGACGGCCTCGTCGTCGTCTCCGGCGACCGGCACCTGGAATTGACGGTGGCGGGCCGCAGTAAGGCCGTGCACGTGATGCGCAAGCACCGTCTGGCCGAGCGCCTGCTCAGCGACGTGATCGGGCTCGAGTGGGAGTTCGTGCACGATGAGGCCTGTCGCTGGGAGCACGTGATGAGCGAACAGGTGGAACGTAAGATTTTGGAGTTGCTCGGTCACCCCACCGAGTCTCCGTATGGCAATCCGATTCCGGGTCTGGACGAGTTCGGCGAATCGGCGGCCGTGGCGTTCATGGCGGGAGTGACCAACGTGGTGGCGGTGGTGGCGAGTTCACCCGAGCCGGTGACCGCGGTCATCCGTCGTCTGGGGGAACCGGTGCAGTTCGACCCCGAGCTGCTGCTGCAGCTCAAGCAGAGCGGCGTCATGCCCGGCGCCACCGGAGTCTTCTCGGTGGCCGGATCTTACGTTCTAGTACAGGTCGAAGGTTTTGGTGCTGGCCTGGAATTGCCCAGTGAGGTCGCCAGTCACATTTTCGTCAGCACACCGGATGGCTACATCCCGGTCGTTCACTGAGATCCAGCCGGCATCGCTGGTCGACGGATGCCGCCGGTCGCCTCCCGGGCACACGCGTTCCGTTACCAATTCGTTAGAAAAATGGTATTTCAGGGTGACAAATGGGTGTGCTTCTTGTAGCCTCGGGGAGTCCCACAGATCAGAAACGGTCGAAGGACTCTAGTTAGGACGCCTGTTCGCCCCGTCTCTTGACTAGGAACACACCCGCGATTAGCGAAGTGGACGGGACAACAACCTAGTGTTGTCGAGGCGCCGGAGGTTAAAACTTTGGCTGCATTAGGAACGAGAAGGTCCCGC
This sequence comes from Cryobacterium sp. Hh38, assembly GCF_004403235.1. Classification (NCBI taxonomy): domain Bacteria; kingdom Bacillati; phylum Actinomycetota; class Actinomycetes; order Micrococcales; family Microbacteriaceae; genus Cryobacterium; species Cryobacterium sp. Hh38. The sequence goes on from NZ_SOHD01000033.1 coordinate 102,347, forward strand.
CGCGGGCTGAGCCGAACATCCGATGCCCTGGCAGCAGTGGAATCGGCGGCACACACCCACCGAGCGCTGCCCCGCGCGGCCCCGAAGAAGCGCCGCAGCCGCCTCGGCAATGCCGTCGTCATGACCCTCGCTACCGGCATGATCGCCACGATGGCCCTCCCGGCCTATGCCTTCGCCCCCGGTTCGAACGAAGCCAGCTTTCAGGCCAGTGAATCCTCCGAGATGTCCAAGGCTCAGGCTCAAGCCGTTGAAGTCGACGCGCAGGCAGCGACCGTGAGTGTTGCTCGCGAGGGATTCACCGCCACCACCCCGGAGGAACTTGAAGCTGCCGTTGCTGCTGCCGCGGCCGAAACCCGCCGCATCGAAGTTGCCGCGCAGATGACCTCGTACGCCGCGAGCTACTCCGGCCCGAGCGTCGCCGACTACCTGGCCAACCCGACCTACCCGAATTTTGATCTCGCATCCGTTTTCAATGTGGCCTCGCAGTATCAGGGCGTGCCCTATGTCTATGGCGGCGCCACCCCGGCCGGCTTCGACTGCTCCGGCTTCATCATGTACGTCTATGCGCAGTTCGGTATCAGCCTGCCGCACTCCTCGACGGGCCAGGGTGCAGCCGGAACCAAGATCGCGATCGAGGATGCCGTGCCCGGCGACCTCGTGATCATGGACGGCCACGACGGTTTCTACGCCGGCAACGGCAACATTTTGCACGCGCCCTATACGGGCCAGTCCGTGCGGATCCAGCCCATCTGGACCAGCGACTACTACATCGTACGGATCGGCATCTAAGTTGCCCCCGCGGTGAACACTGGGTAACAGCTCACACCGATGGCGCACACAGGTTTCCCTGTTGCGCCATTTGTGGGTTAACCTAGTGCCCTGATGTAGTTGTAGGTCTTTAGGAGAGCCCATGCATGAGCGACGCACTATCCACACCATGGATGTGCGCGGTCGCGAGTGCTTTCGGCATAGTTGTCAGAGCGAGAAGAGCTGCGTGAGCAGCCGTAAGGCGTTGTCATTGTGACGGCGCCTTTTTTGTACCCTCTCTCGCGCTGTCACGCTCCTGTTCTGTACGCATCGGATGTAGTTCGAATGGCTGGAAGCCGTCCAGCCTCCTTCGAAAGGGAGCGCATGCGCACACTGGTACTCAATGCGGGCTATGAGCCCCTCGCCGTTGTCTCGTTCAAACGAGCACTCATTCTGGTGATGAACCAGAAGGCGACGATCGTGCAGTCCGATCAGAATCACCCCGTTTTCGCGGCGTCGGGCTCGTGGGATCGGCCGAGCGTTATTCTGCTCACGCGGTACGTGCGCATTCCCATGTCGAGACTCGTGCCGGTCAGTCGCCGCGGAGTGTTGCGCCGTGACGATCACCGCTGCTGTTACTGCGGTAAGTCCGCGGCCACGATCGACCATGTGCTGCCGCGCTCGCGCGGTGGCCGCGACACCTGGGACAATCTTGCCGCCTGCTGCCTGCGCTGCAATAACCTCAAGAGCGACCACACACCGGCCGAAATGGGGTGGGAACTGCGCTTCACCCCGCGGATGCCGCAGGGCACGACCTGGGTCGTGCGCGGTATCGAGCGACCGCTGGAGGACTGGGACGCCTATCTGGCACCCGCCGCCTGACGGCACCAAAGCGGATGCGCTGGCGTGCGCCCTTAAGGTACGTCCGAGCGACTGCTGCAGTGCGACTGCTGCAGTGCGACTGCTGCAGTGCGACTGCTGCAGCGGGGCTACTGCAGCGTCCGCGGCACGTGGGGTACTGCGGGCTTTCGCGTCAGCGACGTTGCGCAGGCTAAACTTGCCCGGCCAGCCTCTGTAGCTCAACGGAAGAGCAGTTCCGTCCTAAGGAAACGGTTGGGGGTTCGAATCCCTCCAGGGGCACACCGGTTGACGACCCTGCATCCCTCGCAAAATCTGAGATGCAGGGTTTTTGTGTTTCTCGGGCGCCGGAGGCCAACACCTCGCTGCCACACGTTGCCGTGGAGACGCTCGCGTTGAAGGCCGCTGCGAGTCGCAACTCGCCTATTCGGTGATTGTGCGGAAGGCTGCGAGGGTTTAGGAATCCACGGGGCGTTGCACTTGGATTGGCGAGGTTTCCGTGTCGTGGGCCGCTGCCCTCACGCCGCGCGCGTCATTATGTAGTTCGTCGTAGAGGTGAACGGCCGCCTCTTCCTTCAGACGTGTCCAGGTGGAGTTCGATGCGTGCTTCAAGGTCAAGTACTCCATTCGTCCCCGGATGGCGGGACGTTACCCAGTATCCGCGGCTGCGAGCCGGGAAATGCTGTTGCGACGCTCCCCGAGGTGTCGACCCAGGGGGAGCGGATGCGCAAGCACACTTCATTGAGACTCTGCACGCCACTGCCAGGCCGGACGACCCCCGGCGGGGGTTGTTCACCTGCGCGTTACCGGTGAGTTCTAGACTGGTGTTTTCGCGCCGTGCACCACTGCCACGACCTGATCAAGGAGCAGTGTGAGCGAGCACCAGAGCCAAAGTCACCCGATCGCGTCCGACCGGGGCGGGCGCGGCCAGGAGGTGCTGGCGGCGGGCCACCGGGCCAAGCCGGCCCGCACCCTCGCCGACATTATTGCGGAAACCGCGGCGCAGCATCCGGAGGCTTTGGCCCTGGAAGATGCGGCCGGAACGATCAGCTATCGCGGCCTGCTGCGACGCGTGCAGGCACAGGCGAATGCGCTGAGCCTGGCCGGGGTGCGGCGCGGCGACACCGTGGGAATTCGCATTCCCTCCGGCACCCGCGACCTGTATGTGTCGATCCTGGCCACGCTGCTGGTGGGTGCCGCCTACGTTCCGGTCGACGCGGACGACCCGGAGGAACGCGCCCGGCTGGTCTTCGCCGAAGCCCACGTGGTCGGCATCATCGGGGAGGGCGGCGTGTTTGCGCCTCGCGACGGCCTCGACGTGCAGGCCCTGCGCGCTCGCCGTGTCGGACCGCACGAGGATCCCGCGCTGGTCTTTCCGACCGGCAACATTCCGACGCCCGATGACGATGCCTGGGTCATCTTCACCTCCGGCTCGACCGGCGTGCCCAAGGGCGTCGCCGTCACCCACCGCTCGGCGGCCGCGTTCGTCGACGCCGAGGCCGGACTGTTTCTGCGGGACGAACCGATCGGGACCGGAGACCGCGTGCTGGCCGGGCTCTCTGTGGCCTTCGACGCGAGCTGCGAGGAAATGTGGCTGGCGTGGCGCAATGGCGCCTGCCTGGTTCCCGCCCCGCGCTCGCTCGTGCGCAGCGGCGCCGACCTCGGCCCGTGGCTGATCACCCACGGCATCACCGTCGTCTCGACCGTGCCGACCCTCGCCGCGCTCTGGCCGGAAGAGTCGCTCGAGGCCGTTAGGTTGCTCATCTTCGGCGGTGAGGCCTGCCCGCCCGAACTGGTCGCCCGCATTGCCACCCGCGGACGCGAAGTGTGGAACACCTACGGCCCGACCGAAGCGACCGTCGTGGCCTGCGGCGCCCTCGTCAACGGCATCGGCGAGATGCGCATCGGCCTCCCGCTCGACGGCTGGGACCTCGCCGTCGTCGACGCGGCCGGGCACCGGGTCGCCGAGGGGGAGACCGGCGAGCTCATCATCGGCGGCGTTGGTTTGGCCCGTTACCTCGACGCCGAGAAGGACGCCGAGAAATATGCGCAGCACCCGCAGCTCGGCTGGGATCGCGCCTACCGCAGCGGGGACCTGGTGCGCTTCGAAACGGCGGGCCTTGTCTTTGCCGGGCGCGCCGACGACCAGGTGAAACTCGGTGGCCGCCGCATCGAGCTCGGTGAAGTGGATGCTGCCCTGGGCGCTCTCCCCGGAGTCGCTGGCGGCGCCGCCGTGGTCCAGACCACCCCGGCCGGCAACCACATTCTGGTCGGCTATATCGCCCTCAACGCGGACGCCGCGTTCGATCGGCCGGCTGCGATTGACCGGCTGCGCGAGGAACTCCCAGCCGCACTCGTGCCGCTGCTGGCCATCGTCGACGCGCTGCCGACCCGTATTTCGGGCAAGGTCGATCGGGCTGCATTGCCCTGGCCGTTGCCTCAATCGGCCGATGAGACCGCGGCGCTGTCACCGACGGCCGAGTGGCTGGCCGAGGCGTGGGCATCCATTTTGGGCGTGCCGGTGACCGGCCCCGACGATGATTTTTTCGCCCAGGGCGGCGGTTCGCTCTCAGCCGCGCAATTCGTGTCGGCTGTGCGGGCCCGGCACCCCGAAACCACCGTCGCCGACCTCTACGACCACCCTCGCATCGGCTCCCTGGCCGAGGAACTCGACGCGCGCACTCCCGTGGAAGTCCCAGTCGTGCGCACCGTGCTGCCGACACCGGCGCGCAGCCAGCTCGCCCAGACCCTGCTCGGCATTCCCCTGCACGTGCTCAGCGGCGCCCGCTGGCTGGTCTACCTTGCCATCGCAAACAACCTGCTGAGCCTGGCCGGGGCGACCTTCGCGCCGACGCTGTCCTGGTGGTGGGTGGCGCTCGGTTTTGCGCTGTTCGTGACGCCGCCCGGCAAAATGCTGATCGCGGTGATCGCATCGAGGCTGCTGCTGCGCAACCTGGTGCCGGGTAACTATCCGCGCGGCGGCTCCGTGCACCTGCGGCTGTGGCTCGCCGAGCAGGTGGCGCTGCTCGTTGACGCAGCGAGCCTGGCCGGTGCCCCCTGGATCAGCTATTACGCCCGGGCGTTGGGCGCAGAGATCGGCCGCGACGTCGACCTGCACTCGCTGCCACCGGTCACCGGTCTGCTCACCATCGGCGCCCAGGCCTCGATCGAGCCCGAGGTCGACCTGGCCGGCCATTGGATCGACGGCGACGTGCTGCGGATCGGCCACCTGCACGTCGGTGCCGACGTCCGAATCGGCTCGCGCAGCACCCTGCTCGGCGGGGCCCACGTCGGGAACGGCGCGGAGATCGAACCCGGCGCTGCAGTTTCGTCCCGCGTGCCACCGGGGGAGCGCTGGGCTGGTTCCCCGGCCCGCCGGGCGGGGTCGGCAAGGCGTCCGTGGCCGGCCGAGCGGCCGGCAAGGGCCAGCCGGTGGCTCGGCGCGTTCGCCACCGGGTCCGTCGCGATGACGGCCATTCCCACGCTGGCCCTCGCGCTGGGCGCCGTCATCGTCGGCGGTGCCGTCGGCGACGCCGGCAGTCTCGGTGTCGCCGCGCTGCGGGCAGCGCTGATCATGCCGGTCGCGGTTCTGGCCGGTGGACTCGCCTACGCCCTGCTCGTGATCGCCTTCGTGCGAGCCCTCGGTATCGGGCTGCGCGAGGGCTACTATCCGGTGCGCAGCCGCATCGGCTGGCAGGTCTGGATGACCGAACGTATCCTGGACGGCGCTCGCAACGTGCTGTTTCCGGTCTACGCGAGCCTGCTCACCCCGACCTGGCTGCGCCTGCTCGGCGCCAAGGTGGGCGCCGACGTCGAGGCGTCAACCGTGCTGCTGCTGCCCTCGCTGACGACGATCGCTCCGGCCGCTTTTCTCGCCGACGACACCATGGTCGCCTGCTACGAACTCGGCGGCGGCTGGATGCACATTGGCCCGGCCAAGATCGGCCGCAAGGCTTTTCTGGGCAACAGCGGCATGGCCGGCCCCGGTCGTACCGTGCCGCGCAACGGGCTCGTCGCTGTGCTCTCCTCGACGCCGCGCAAGGCCAAGCGCGGCTCCAGCTGGCTCGGCAACCCGCCGGCCCGCCTGCGGCGCAGGCAAACGGATGCCGACGACTCGCGAACGTTCCACCCTCCCGTACGCCTGAAAGTCGCCCGGTCACTCTGGGAACTGCTGCGCATCGTGGCCGGCGTCACCGCCGCGTGGATCGCGCTGCTCGTACTCGCCCTGCTCGACCTGGTCTGGCTCAGGCTCGGACTTGGCGCGGCCATCGCCCTGTCCGGCGTGGTCATGCTCGTGGCCGGCGCGGTCGCCGCCGGGGTCACGACGGTGGTCAAGTGGACGCTTGTCGGGCGGATCGACGCGTCGGAGCATCCGCTTTGGTCATCGTTCATCTGGCGCAACGAGGTGTCGGACAGTTTCGTGGAGATGGTGGCTCGCCCGTGGTTCGCCGAGAAAGCATCGGGCACGCCGGCGCTCGCCGTGTGGCTGCGCACCCTCGGCGCCACGGTGGGGCGCGGTGTCTGGTGCGAAACGTATTGGCTGCCCGAAGCCGATCTCGTGCGACTCGGTGCCGGCAGCACGGTGAACCGCGGCTGCGTCGTGCAGACCCACCTGTTTCACGATCGGATCATGCAGCTTGACGCGGTCGAACTCGCCGAGGGTGCCACCCTGGGCCCGAACGGTGTCATTCTGCCAGCGGCGTCAATCGATGCCGGAGCGACCGTCGGCCCCGGCTCGCTCGTGATGCGCGGCGAACGCGTGCCGACCGGGTCGCTCTGGTCCGGCAACCCGATCACGCCGTGGCACCAGCCGCCGTGGTCGAGCGTGGAATAGTTGACTGATGGGCCAGACTCTGCAGACCACTCACGGTGCCGCCAGCGCCGGCGACCCCTATATTCCCACCTCCGGCAACGGCGGCTACAGCGCCGAGCACTATGAGCTGACCCTCGATTACCGAGTGGCCACCAACCGGCTGAACGCCACCGCGATCATCACCGCGCGGGCGCTGATGCGGCTGGACCGATTCAGTCTCGATTTCGCCGGCCTCAGCATGGAAAAAGTCACAGTGAACCGCGCGCGGCCGGCGAAGGTGACGCACACGGCCCGCAAACTCGTGATCACGCTCGCCACACCGGTGGAAGCCGGGGCCCTGTTTGAGGTCGTGGTGCGTTATCGCGGGGCGCCGCATCCGGTGCGCAGCAATTGGGGTGATGTCGGCTGGGAAGAACTCGACGACGGCGTACTCGTCTCCGGGCAGCCCTGCGGGGCCCCCTCCTGGTTTCCGTGCAACGACCATCCGAGCAACAAGGCCACCTTTCGCATCACCGTCGGCTGTGAATCCGGATACACCGTGGTGTCCAACGGGGCGCTGTCGGCACAGTCGAGTCGCTCTGGGCGCACCAGCTGGACCTTCGACGTGCGGGAGCCAATGGCCACCTACCTCGCGACCGTGCTGATCGGTCGGTACCGCCGCCGCGACCTCGCCGCCCGGCCGGTCGCGCACAGCCTGTACTTTCCGGCTGAACTGGCCACCCGGGTCGGCACCGACTTCGCCCGCCTCACCGAGATGATCGCGTTCTTCGCCGACCGATTCGGGCCGTATCCGTTCGCGTCATACTCCGTCGTCGTCACCGAGGACGAGCTGGAGATTCCGCTCGAGGCGCACGGCCTGGCCGTGTTCGGCAGCAACCACGTCGACGGCAACCACGGCGAAGACCGGCTGATCGCCCACGAACTGGCGCACCAGTGGTACGGCAACAGCCTCACCGTGGCCCGCTGGCAGGACATCTGGCTGCAGGAGGGTTTCGCCTGCTACGCCGAATGGCTCTGGGAGGAGGAACGCGGCGGTCGCACCGCCGACGTTCTGGCCGCCCTGCACCGCGGCAAGGTCGCTGCGCTGCCCCACGACATCGTCGTCGGAGACCCGGGCCCGCACGCCATGTTCGACGACCGCGTTTACAAACGGGGAGCGCTCGCCCTGCACGCCATTCGCAAGTCGCTCGGCGACGAGGCCTTCTTTTCAGCCCTGCGCGCATACACGTCGGCCCGGCGGCACGGGTATGTCTCCACCGATGACTTCATCGAGTTCTTTGCCGAGCACACCGGCAGTCGGGCGATCGGCGGGTTCGTGGCTCGCTGGGTGCAAGAGCGGCCCCTGCCAAGCCTCTAGCTGCGCTGGGTGCGGTAGCGGGCTCTGCCGAGCCGATAGCCGCGCTGGGCGGGTGGCCCGGCTCGTGCGCTCCGCTGGAGTCGTGCCAGTGCGCGGGGTGGTGAGTGGCCTCGGGGTCGCGCGTATCGCGGGTGTTGCGCCGCTGCGCGGGAGTTGGGCCTCCCGCGCAGCGGCGCAAGTCCCGCGCAGCATGAAATGGATGCCGGCGGCGGCGCCTGTGGGCACCAGCAACAGGCATCCGTTACGCTGCGCCTCACGTTTGGGGGAGCAGCACGATCCGGGGCGCTTCCGGGCCGAGGGTGGCCACCGTGCCGACCAGGCCTGGGCCGGCGTCGAAGCCCGCCAGGTGCAGGTCGGCCAGATCGAGGGAAGCGCCCGGCCAACTCAGCAGCTGCCACCGCGGCTCCATCACGAGAACGGATGCCGCCGCTTTCGGGTATACAACGGTCAGCTCCCGCGGGTCCACCGTCAGCCCCGCCCCGGACAGCTTGAGCACCGCTTCCTTCGCCGTCCAGAGCGTCGCGCGCACCCGGTCGCGTGCCGCCATCGGCACCGCCCACAGGGCTTCTTGCTCGGTCCCGTTGAACGCGACGTCGTCGAACCCGGCCCGGCCGACCGCGCTGACGCTCTCGATATCGACACCGATCGGCCCGGCCAGCGACACGGCGACGGCGACGGTCGAGGCGGCGCGGCTCAGGCTCACGAAGGTGCCCGGGGGCCGCAGCACGCGGGGTTTCCCGTGTGCGCCACCGCAGCGCTCGCAGCGCTGCGCGATGGTGACCTCGGTGAGCTCAACCCGGCAGACCCGGGCGACGGCCTCGGCCAGGTGCAGACGGTCGGTCTCAGGGAGCGGCGCCCGCGGAGCCAGGAAGAGGGAGACATCCGTTTGCGTCACTCTGCAACCGTACGCGGTGGCAAACTAGGAGCGAACAAGGAGAGCCCATGGCCCTGGTGGACAACGCGGTTTACGTGGACGGGCATCGGGTTTCGACACCGCCCAGCCTCGACGAGACCTTCGAGGTCATGAAGGAGCATAAGGGCTTCGCCTGGATCGGACTGTACCGGCCGAGCGAGGAGGAAGTGCGGGCCGTCGCCACCGAGTTCAGCCTGCACCACCTGGCCATTGAGGATGCTTTCAAGGGCCATCAGCGGTCGAAGATCGAGCGGTTCGGCGATATTTTGTTCGTGGTGCTGCGCCCCGCTCGCTATATGGACGACGAGGAACGCGTTGAATTCGGTGAGCTGCACGTCTTCGTCGGCCCGGACTTCGTCGTCACCATCCGTCACGCGGAATCGCCCGACCTCGCCCAGGTGCGCCAGCGGATGGAGCAGGCACCGCACCTGCTCGCCCTCGGCCCGGAAGCCGTGCTGTATGCGATTCTTGACCAGGTCGTCGACGAGTACGGGCCGGTCGTGGCCGGCCTCGAAAATGACATCGATGAGATCGAAGACCAACTTTTCGACGGTGACCCCGAGGTCAGCCGACGCATCTACGCCCTGTCCCGCGAAGTGATCGAGTTTCAACGAGCCACCCAACCGCTCGTGGGTATGTTTGAGGCCATGCAGCGTGGCTTCGACAAATACAACGTCGACCTGGAACTGCACCGGCACCTGCGCGATGTGCTCGACCATACCCTGCGCATCGTTGAACGCGGCGACGCCTTTCGGCAGCTGCTGCAAAACGCGCTGACCGTGCACAGCACCCTCGTGGGACAGGCCCAGAACGACGAAATGCGGCACCTGTCGGAGACCAGCCTGGCGCAGAGCGAAGAGGTCAAGAAAATTTCCAGCTGGGCGGCGATCCTGTTCGCGCCGACCCTGGTCGGAACCATCTACGGCATGAACTTCGACCACATGCCCGAACTACATTGGACCCTGGGCTACCCGTTCGCGCTCGCCCTGATGCTCGCGATGGGATGCGCCCTGTACATCGTCTTCAAGCGTCGGGACTGGCTGTAAGGGCCAAATCACGCGAAACCCCGGCCGCCTCAAACAAAAACAGTAGTTTCGCAATTAGGGTATCCCTGTGTGGCACCTCGATAGAAAACAAGACGACGACGACGTGCTTTCCAAGTACCTGGACGTCGTCCCCATCGACCCGCAAAACGTGACCAGTCCCCACAACCTCAGTCTGGGCGATCCGGCGTTCACTGCCGGTAACATCGCCGAGCCGGTCTGGCAGCGCTGGCGCGATGAACTCGCCGCGCTCGGCGGGCGCTCCCCGCTGCTGCACTTCACCGACGAAGCCCGCACCCGCATCGAGCTCAGCGCCACCCATCCCGGGGGCCTGCCGCAGTTCATCATCGGCAAGACCACCCTGCTGTCCAACCTCATTCGCGATGAACTCGCGCTCCGCAACGCCCGGTTGGCCGCGAACGAGATCACCCAGAAGGGCATCGAACTGCGCTCGATGCGCGGCATCGAGTCGGTCAACCTCGCCATCGGCCTCGCCGAGTGGCGTTACCAGGACGTCGAGTACAGTGCCCCGGTACTGCTGCGCCCGCTTGCGATCCGCCGCTACGGCCGTGACTACGAGCTCAAGCTCAAGGGCCAGCCCTTTCTCAACCCCGAACTGGCCCGCGCGCTGAAGGACCAGTTTCAGATCGTGCTCGACGCCGACGCTTTTGTGGCGCTCGCCGTCACGAACGGTGCGTTCAAACCGCAGCCGGTCATCGACCGCCTGCGCGGCCTGACCTCCCATCTGCCCTGGTTCAACGTCGTGCCCCGGCTCGTCGTTTCGAGTTTCGCCTCCTGCGGCCAAGCACTCGCCGCCGACGCCTCGAACCTCGACCACCCGCTGCTCGACGCCGTCGCCGGCAATATGACCGCCAAGCGCAATATCGGGTCCGCCTACAACCCGGTGGTGCCGATCGGCCAGGATGCCCGTCCGCCCGCCACCGACACGCTGCTCGGCGACGCAGACCCCGAGCAGGAGAATGTCGTCGCGCAGATCGCGGCGGGAAACTCTCTGGTCGTGAAGACCCTGCCCGGAACCGGCGGCACCCAGACCATCGTCAACGCGATCGGCTCGCTCGTCGCCCAGCATAAGCGCGTGCTCGTGGTCAGCGCCCGCCGCTCCAGCCTCGACGGAATCGCCGGTCGCCTGGTGCAGGTGGGCCTGCCCGGCATCGCCGTGACTCCGCGCTCGCTGCGCCGCGACCTGATCCAGTCGATCACACGCAACGAGAAGGCCACCCAGCCGCGGGTCGGCGACGTGGACGATGCCCTGGTGCGCTTGCGCAAGGTGCTGCTCGACTACCGCGCGGCGCTCACCCGCCGCGATTCGGCGCTCGGCGTCTCTGTCCTCGATGCCCTGGGTGAGCTCGCGCGCCTCGCGCAGCTGCCGCAGCCGCCGTCGACGACGGCCCGGCTCGACCGGCACGCTCTCGAGCTGCTCGCTCACTCCCGATCCGCCGCCGCCAATACGTTGATCAAAGCCGCTATCCTCGGCGAGTTTCGGTACGGCCCCGGCGACTCACCCTGGTACGGCGCTTCCTTCACCTCCTCAGCGGATGCCTCCAACTCGCATCAACTCGCCAAGCGCATCAACCAGGTTGAACTGCCGCGGTTGCTTGAACGCGCCAACGGTCTGATCGGCCAGACCCGGCTGCGCCCGTTCGAGACGATCAACGAACTCGGCATCTACCTACGCCTGCTGCTCGATATTCGAGAAACGCTCGACAAGTTCCAGCCGGGCGTCTACGACCGCTCGCTGATCGAGCTGATCGCCGCCACGTCGTCGCGGCGTGAATCCTCCGAGATGAGCTCGGCCAGCCGGCGCCGATTGCGCAAGCTCGCCGAGGAGTACCAGCGCCCCGGCGTGCGGGTCAGCGATATGAACGAGAGCCTGCGCCGCATCCAGGACCAGCGCACGCTCTGGCAGCGCTACGCCGCCGCGGGAGTCACGCCCGAGGTACCGGTCGGCATCAACGACGTGCACGTCGCTTTTCAGCGCGTCTCCGAAGACCTCGGCCTGCTCGACGTTCCCCTCGGCACCGTCGGCACGCCGCGCACCCTCGCCGGGCGTCAGCTCGGTGAACTGGTGTCGATGATCTCCGGCCTCGCCGCCGAGAGTGAGGTGCTCGCCAACCTGCACGAGCGCACCGCGCTGCTCGCAACGCTGCGCGAGCACAACCTCGACCCGCTGATGACCGACCTGTCCCAGCGGCACGTGTCTGAGGAGAACGTCGCTGTCGAGCTCGAACTCGCCTGGTGGCAGTCCGTGCTCGAGATTATGCTGGCGAGCGACCGAGCCCTTCTCAACGCGAACACGCAGGTACTGGACCGCCTCGAGGCCGATTTCAAACTCGTCGACGAGGCGCACGCATCCGCTTCGGGCAAGCTGCTGGCTTGGCTACTGGCCGAAACCTGGAAGATCGGCGTCGTCGACTTTCCCGAGGAAGCCGATCAGCTGCGCCGCCTGCTGCGCGCCGACCGGGCCACGCCAGCCCGGCTCAACGAGGTCGCCCCGCACCTCGGGAGGGTGCTCGCGCCGGTCTGGCTCGCCTCGCCGTACGAGATCGCCGACATCAGCGACCAGATCACCTTTGACACAGTGCTACTCGTCGATGCCGGAGCGACGACCCTCGCCGAAAACGTCGGCGCGATTCGCCGCGGACGCCAGATTGTCGCGTTCGGTGACCCGGTCACCCAGACGCCGTCAGTATTCGAGACCGGAATTTCGGCCTCGGGGGAGGCCGCGCCGACGCCCGATGTCTCGGTCGATGCCCTGCACGCCGACTCAGCGCTGGCCCGCCTCGGCGAACTGCTGCCGACCCTGACCCTCACCCGCAGCTATCGGGCCGGCGGCGAAGACCTCGCCGAACTGGTCAACCACCGCTTCTACGGTGGCCGTATCGACTCGCTGCCCTGGGCCGGAAGCTTTCTCGGCCACGGCAGCTTGACCATTAACTATGTTGCCGGTGGCCGTGGCATGCCCGACGCCGACAGCGGTGCCATCGAGAGCGTGGACGCTGAGGTCGTGAAGGTTGTCGACCTCGTGCTCGACCACGCATCGAAGCGCGCGCGCGAATCGCTCATGGTGATCACCGCGAGCACCCGGCACGCCGTTCGCGTTCAGCAGGCGGTGCTGGCCGCGTTCGCGAAGCGCACCGACCTGTCCGACTTCATCCTGAAGGATCGCAGCGAACCGTTCACCGTGCTCACCCTCGAGCAGGCCGTGGCGCAGAGCCGGGACCGGGTAATCTTCTCGATCGGCTACGGCCGCACCCCGCACGGGCGTCTGCTGTCGAACTTCGGTTCGCTCGGCGAACCCGGTGGCGAACGCCTGCTCGCGATCGGCATGACCCGGGCCCGCCGCGCGCTCGACATCGTGTCCTGCTTTCGCCCGGCTGACATCGACGAGGATCGTCAGCGCTATGGCATCCTCGCGTTGTCCCAGGTGCTCAGTGAGACCGAGGCCCGCCGCGACGAGGTGCAGGTTCCAGACGCGAGCGAGGCCATGCTCGTCGACCTCGGCGGCCGCCTCGAAAAGCTCGGCCTCAGCGTGCGTCTCGGGCACCGCGGCAAGCTCGCCCTGGCCGCCTCCTACGGCACGCGCGCCATCGTGGTTGAAACGGATGCCGTGGTCGGCCGCGCGAGTCTGCGCGAGTCCCTGCGCCTGCGTCCCGAAGTGCTGCGCCGCCTCGGCTGGCATTACCTGCGCGTGCACAGCTTCGAATTGTTCAGTAACCCAGACGCCGTGGCGGCGCGCGTCGCCGCCATCGCCGGTGTTCCTCAAACGGATGCCCCGCCCTTTGCGTCCGGCGACGCCTCCACGATCGCGCCGAAGCGGCCGGGCGCGTGAGCGCTCGGGACGATGCGCCGCGTCTAGGTACCGAGCGTCAGCCGATCGTGAAGGCCGCGGGCACGGCTCGGCGCGCCCGTCTGCTGCCGGCACCGGACACCGACCCGAACCCGCATCCGCCGGTGTTACGGGAAGAGGGCGGCGTCGCGCACACCGGAAGCGCACCCAGCGCGAACGAGGCACAGTTGCTGCAGGATCGACCGCCGCACTGGTAGTTGTGGGGTGCCGCCGCCGCTTGCGTCCGGCACGGCTCGCTTCGTGTCGAGGTGGTGACACCCCAGGAGCGGGTCAGCTGCTTCTCAGCTGAAACACCTCGACACCCCGCAGATAGCCTGCACCCGCGGCTACGTACCGGTTTCGGAACTACGGTTGCTGGTTGCGGCTCTAATACTGCGTCGCGGTTCGACGGCGATTGAGCAAGAGAACGGCCCCGAGGAGTACGAGTGCAAGTGCCGAGCCGATCGGTGCGGAGGCGTTCACTCCGGTCCCGGCTAGTGTGCTCGTCGCGCTTGTACTTGCGGCTGCGGCTGCGGCTGTAGTGCCTGTGCCCGTTCCGGGTGCGGGGGCGGGCTGCACGGTGATGTTGAGTACTGAGACGGCGCCGCTAGTCTGGCCAATCAAGACGAGGTGGTGGGCGCCGGTTGACAAGGCGGCGAGGTTGACGCCGTTGATGATGACCATGCCATTTACGACGGGGAACGTGCCGAGCAAAGTCGGTGAGGAGTACGCGTAGACATCGACAAAGCTGTCCGTGGGATCGGACCAGGGCAGGTTTCCTGAGAAGGGTTCGCTGGTGTCGAGCGAGTCGAGCGGGTTGCCCACTGTGGCTCCGGTGGCGATGAAGGCTGCGGAGGTGGCAGCGCTGTCGAGGCTGTTGTCGACGATGAAGGTCTCGAGTTCGGCGGTGGTGCTGGCCGGCGGTAACGCTGCGGGGTTCTGAGAGTTGACCCGCAAGGACTGGGTGGCGGTTCCGGTGTTGCCGGCCTCGTCGGTAACGGATGCTGAGATGGTGTAGCTGCCCGCAGTGACCGTGGGGGAGATTGCCCAGGTTCCGGTTCCGGTCGCTGTCGTCGTCAATGTTTGATCACCGAGAGCCACGGTGACGGTTGTGCCGGCGGCTTCGCCGGTGGTACCGGTGATCGCCGGTGTCAGATCGAGTGTGGTCACAAAGGCGCCGCCATCGATCGTGACGGTTGGCGCTGTGACATCGCGCACGACGGGCGTCGTGGCGTACCCCTGCCAGGGGTTGGTGAAGCCGGTGCGGTCCGAGAAATATGACACCGTCAGGCCGGTACTGAAGCCGAGCGAGCCTTGGTCCTGCTCAGAACCGGCAGTGAACACCGTGGGGGCATTGCCCGCGAAGGACACAGAAGTCAGATCGTTGACGAATTCATGGGACATAAAGTCTGATTGGTTGGAGAACGCCTGGTTACCGATGCTGGAAACTGACGCGCCGATGCTCACCGAGGTCAGGTGCCCATAAGCGAAGGCGAAGTCGCCGATTTCGGTGACGGAATTGGGAATGGACACCGACGTGAGCGCCGTCTGCTGGAACGCGCCTGCGGCGATTGTGCTGACCCCGCTACCCAAAGCCAACTCGGAAAGACGCCCGCTCACTGCAAATGCATACGGTCCGATGGTCGTGACTGAATCGGGGATGCTGATCGATTCAAGATTGTAGGAGAAGCCAAAGGCGTATTCACCGAGAGTTTCAACCGAGTCGCCGAGTACGACCTCGGTCAGATTGTTCAGGTGCTGAAAGGCGCCGTCGCCAATGGTGATGACGGAGTTGGGGATCACGACAGAGCCGATATTGTTGTCGGTGCCGTTGCCCTGCAGATGACCGCTGAAGGCCGTGCCGCCGATGTCGACGATAGATTCACCCAGATCGAGTGTGGTGAGTTTGTTGGCAAAGAAGGAGAAAGCGCCGACGGAGAGCACCGAGTCGGGCAGCGTGAGGGTGGTCAGGTCGTTGTCGGCGAAGGCGAATGCCCCGATGGTGATGACCGATCCAGGGATCGCGATGGGGTTCAGAGCATTGTTTTGGAATGCACCGTCCTCAATGGCGAGGATAGAACCAGGGATGGAAACGGAACTGAGTTTCGTGGACGTGGTGTCTTCGTAGGCTACCCGGAAGGCGTCCACGCCGATGCTCGTTACCGGATACGAGCCGACGCTGGACTCAATGGTCACGCTCGCCGCAGAGTGGTCGTAGTCAGTGACCGAGGCGGTATTGGCCGCGTCGTCGAGCGTATACGTGACGCCGCTGATGATTTGGGTGGTCGTCGCGGCCGAGGCCGGGCCAGCCACAAGGAGGGCGGCAGCGATGAGCGCGAGCGCTGCGGCGCATCCGCTCGCGCGCAAGAATAGCTGGTTCATCTGACCGCTCCTGTAATTCGTTCACCGTGCGGCCAGTCCGCGCGAATTGCCCGGGGGCGTGCTCACATTACCCAAAAGGGGGGGGATAGGTGTTCCCCCGACAACGGGGCAGACGGTATTTTAGGCGGTGTGTTTGGAGCCCTCGTCGGAAGCGGCTGTTGCGGCGTTCCTGGCCAGCAGGTCGCGGATCTCGGTGAGCAGGTCGAGCTCGGTCGTGGGGTCGGCGACGACCTCGGAGGGAACCCCGGCGGCGCGGCGACGGTCCTGGGCTTCCTTGAGCTTGTTCAGCGGCAGCACGATCGCGAAATAGACAACGGCGGCGATCAGCAGAAAATTGATCAGTGCGCCGATGACGGCACCGAATAAGATGCCGTCGCCACCACGTAGAGGCAGGACGAGCGAGTCAGCCAAAGACTCGGCGCTGAAGATCGACGCGATGAGCGGGTTGAAAATGCTCGTAACGATCGACGTGACGAGGGCGGTGAACGCCGTGCCGATGACGACGGCGACGGCGAGGTCGATGACGTTGCCGCGCATGATGAATTCTTTGAAACCGTTGATCACGGGGTGCTCCAAACGAATGACTTGGGCGACCGTCTTGGTCAGCGCCATGCTCTAAGACGCCTTGGCGGTCGGAACGGAGGGGGCCGCGGACTTGGCGGGTGTGCTGTCCGCCTTCTTCTCGGTCTTGGTTTCGGCCGGTTTACTCGCCGAGGAGTCGGACTTGTCGCTCGAGCTTTCGCTCGGCTTGCGGTCGAGATTCGGGTTGGACCGCTTCGCATCCGATTTAGAGTCGTTGCTGTAGAAACCGGAGCCGCTGAAGGTCACGCCGATCGAGGAGAAGACCTTGCGCAGTTTGCCCTGGCAGGTCGGGCACACCGTGAGCGAGTGGTCGGTGAAGGCCTGCTGGATGTCGAAGGCGGTGTCGCACTCGGTGCAACGGTAAGAGTAGGTAGGCACTGCATCTCCAGCTGGTTGAGCCGACAGGCAAAATGCCCGCCAGAACTAAGGTTAGGCGCGCTGGCGCCCCGTCACATGCAGAACGGGGTTCACGGGCGGTATTAAATGGTCAGAACGCGATGATTCTGGTCGGGGTGACGAGCCCGTTGACCGGTTGGTCGTGCACCTCGCGGGGAACCTCGTCGAGGTATTCGCTGTCGAAGACGACGGCGTAGACCGGCGGGCACTTTTCCATCGAGCCGAGGGTCTTGTCGAAGTAGCCGCGGCCCCAGCCCATGCGCAGACCGGACTCGTCGATGGCCGCTGCCGGCACGATGATGAGGTCGACATCGTTGATGGCGATCGGGCCGAGCAAGGTTCCGACTGCTTCGGGAACCCCGGAAATGCCGGTGAATTCTTCTTCGCCGTCGCCGACGGTCCAGTCCAGCAGACCGTCTTCGCGAGAAATGGGAAACAGAATACGGATGCCCTCTGCCGTTGCCCAGTTGAGAAAGGGCCGGGTATCGGGTTCATTGCGCGCCGACAGATAGCAGGAAATCGATCGGGCGGAGAGATCCACGACGAGGCTTTGCAGGTTTGCGGTGAAGCCGGCCGTGGCGGATTCACGCTCCGACGATGTCATGTTCTGGCGACGTTCGCGCAGCTCCGCTCTCAGCGCACGCTTTCGATGACCAATGTCGGAGTCCATATAAGGCATCCTACTTGCCACTAACCTAGGGCCCATGGGTACCCCGATAACTAAAGCCGTCATTCCCGCAGCTGGGCTGGGAACACGATTTCTGCCAGCGACCAAGGCCATGCCGAAGGAGATGCTGCCCGTCGTCGACAAACCGGCCATCCAGTATGTCGTTGAGGAAGCCGTTGCGGCCGGGCTCAGCGACGTGCTGATGGTCACCGGGCGCAACAAGAACGCCCTGGAGAACCACTTTGACCGCATGACCGAGCTGGAGGCCATGCTCGAACGCAAAGGTGACCAGACCCGGCTCGCCAAGGTGCGCGAATCCAACGAGCTTGCCGATATCCACTACGTGCGTCAGGGCGACCCGCGCGGCCTCGGCCACGCCGTTCTGCGCGCCCGCATGCACGTCGGCAACGAACCCTTCGCCGTGCTGCTCGGTGACGACATCATCGATGCCCGCGACCCCCTGCTCACCCGCATGCTCGAGGAGCAGGGCAAGCGCAACACCAGCATCGTGGCGCTGCTCGAGGTCGACCCGTCGCAGATTCACCTGTACGGCGCGGCCGCGGTCGAAACGACCGACGACCCGGACGTCGTGCGCATCACCGGGCTGGTCGAAAAGCCCAGCCAAGAGGATGCTCCCTCAAACCTCGCCATTATCGGCCGCTATGTGTTGCGTCCGGAGGTGTTCGACATTCTCGAGCACACCGCGCCGGGCAAGGGCAACGAAATTCAGTTGACCGATGCCCTGCAGGAGATGGCCGTCAACCCCGAAACCACCGGCGGCGTGTACGGCCTCATTTTTCGTGGGCGTCGTTATGACACCGGCGACCGGCTCGACTACATCAAGGCCATCGTGCAACTCGCCGTCGATCGCGAAGACCTCGGGCGCGACCTCAAGCCCTGGTTGCACGAATTCGTCGCCACGCTCGACTAACGTTTTACAGAGCCCCACCGGGGTTTTCAGCCCACGACAGACAGGCGAACCGTGCCGATCGCTATTCCCACCCTTCGCGAGGGGGCCGTCACCCTGCGCCCGATCCGATTGCGCGACGCCCGCGCCCTCGAGGGCGAACTTCTGGCCAACCGTTCCTGGCTGCGCAAGTGGGAGGCGACGAACCCGTACGCGCCGATGTCTTTCGACACGCGCGCGAGCATCCGGAGCCTGTTGACGCATTCGCGGTCGGGTAACGGTCTGCCATTCATCATCGAAAGCAACGGCGAACTGGCGGGCCAGCTGAACGTGTCGTCGATCACCTGGGGATCACTGTCATCGGCGACCATCGGCTACTGGGTGAGTGAGAAGTTCGCCGGCCAGTCGATCACGCCGATGGCCGTGGCGCTCGCGACCGACTACTGCTTCTATCAGCTCGGCCTGCACCGCATGGAGATCTGCATCCGCCCGGAAAACAAGGCGAGCCTGCGGGTCGTGGAGAAACTCGGCTTTCGCTATGAGGGATTGCGTCGCCGCTACATTCACATCAACGGTGACTGGCGCGACCATTTCTGCTTCGGTTTGGTCGCCGAGGAACTCACCCAGGGCGTGCTGCGCCGCTGGCACGATGGTCTGGTCCCAGCGGATGCCGCCACGGTCACCGCGGCCGATCTCGAGTCGGCCGCGCATCCGGTGCGGGTCATCGTTCGATGATCGCCCCGATTTGCCCCGTTCGGGGGCGGAATCAGCGTATTAACTTCGGTGACACGCCACCGGTAATCATCGGCTCTGGCCGCTGCGCCTCTTACCGTTGTCAACATGAGTAATGAGGCATTGGGTGGCGGGGTCATGGTGGCGGTGGCCGCCGTGCTCTGGGTCGCCTACCTGATGCCCACCTGGTCGCGCCGCAAGCAGTACCAGGCGACCGAAAAAAACGCCGTGCGGCTGCAGCAAACGCTGCGCATCCTGGCCGAAACCGCCGAGGTGCCGCACCAGGTGCGACTCGAAGCCACCGCCCGCACCGTGGCCGAGCAGCAACGTGTTCTGGCGCGCGCTGAGCAGAGCGAACGAGCCGAAGCGCAAGCGGTGGCGGATGCTGCCCGCGACGTTCGCCGCGCCGCTGCGGCCGTCGCTGCTGCCGCTGCGCCGCGCGTGGCGGAGTCGCCCGTTTCGAAGCTCCGGCGCCTGCGCCGTTTCCGCGGCCTGGTGTCGCTGATTCTGCTGGCCGGATTCGTGCTGGCCGTGACTGGGATCGCTCCCGCCCTGGCTGGCTCGTTCACCGCCTTGGTCGGTGGCGCAGTTGTCATGGTGGCCGCGTTCGGCATTCTCGGCCGGCTGGCCACGGTTGCCCGTTCGGCGCGTGTGGTGCGCGTGGACGCCCCGGTGGTGTTGCCCGTTCTGGTCGGCCAGGCCTTTGAGCCCGTGCAGCTTGAGGAGACCCCGGTTGCTGCGGCGACCTGGACGCCGCAGCCGGTGCCGCGAGCGATGCATCTCTCGCGCGGATCCATTGCGCAGACGGCGATGGCATCCGTTGAAGCGGCCAATCAGCTGCGCAAGGCCGCCGCCGAGGCGGAGGTCACGCGCCGCGCCGCAGCGCTCGCCGAGGAAGCAATCCGGGCCGCCACGCCGATCGCCAGGCCCGCGGTGGCTGCGGTGCCGAGCCGTTTCGCGTCGATGGGAATCGTCGGCGAAACCAGCCCCGGCATGACCGACCTCGACGCCGTGCTGCGTCGTCGCCGCGCCGTCTAATCGGCGGCTCGGGCGGGAAGCGGCGAAAGTGGCGGCCAGCCCGTGATATTCTTCAAAGGCAGTTTGGGGCTATGGCGCAGTTGGTAGCGCGTCTCGTTCGCAATGAGAAGGTCAGGAGTTCGAATCTCCTTAGCTCCACTCAGACTGTAAGAACAGCCCCGGCCTCGGTCGGGGCTGTTTTCATGCCCGGTCCGGGATGGTGCGCTTTGGCGAGGTGGTGAGACAGAACTGTCAGATTGGCAACGAGACTTTACAGCCCCTTGACGAGGACTCATGGGGCAAAAGGTGGTACCTCGCGTGGCCAGGCCGAGTTCAGCGGGTTGAAGATGACACCTCATGCAGGGCGGCACGGGTGCTGGGGCCGACGGCGTCAAGTCGCGCGCGGAAACGAGGGACGCGGGGCCGAAACTGGCATTGCGCGGGCGGTCAGGCTATCGGGGGGCGCTGCAGGGTCTGGGTGATGCGGCTGGCCTCGTCGAGCAGAAGTTGACCCAGAATCTTCTGCCGCTCGGGCTTGAATCGTGGTTCGATGCCGGTGAGGGAGAGCGCCCACCCCGGGCGACCGCTGCGATCGAAGATCGCGGCGCCCATGC
Organism: Cryobacterium sp. Hh38; assembly: GCF_004403235.1. Taxonomy (NCBI): domain Bacteria; kingdom Bacillati; phylum Actinomycetota; class Actinomycetes; order Micrococcales; family Microbacteriaceae; genus Cryobacterium; species Cryobacterium sp. Hh38. The sequence goes on from NZ_SOHD01000033.1 coordinate 123,222, forward strand.
CCCAGCTGCCCTCCAGGACGAGTCCCGGGTTGACCGCATAGCCCGTCACTCGGGTGCGTTCGAGATTGGCGCGGATGCTCGCGGGGGAGTGCTGGGCGCCCCAGCGAGCCGCGAAGGTCTCGGTGTCGACGGATCCTGTGTCGGCCAGGAGGGCATCCACTTCGGGCTCGGGCAGGTAGGCCAGAATGGCCATTCCAGCGGATGCCACCCCCAACGGAAAGCGCACCCCCTCGTGCAGCACGAAGGAGCGGATGGGGAAGCTGCCCTCTTCGCGGAGCAGACACACGGTTTCGGCGCCGCGCCGAATGGACAGGAAGGCGCTCTCCCCGGTCGCTTCGGCCAGGCGCACGAGGCTCGGCCGGGCCAGCTCCTCGATCGGATAGCGCGCCGCGGCGACGGTGCCCATGACGAACACCTCTGGGCCGTAGTGCCACGTGCGGCGCACGGCATCATGGTCGAGCAGGCCCTCGGCGGCGAGCGAGGTGAGTAGCCGGTGCACGGTGGGCCGGGTCAGGCCCGAGTCCCGCACGATCTCGGCCAGGGGCGTGCCGGCCGGGTTGCGCCCGACCAGGCGCAGCAGCAGGGCGATCCGGCCGGCGACCTGTGCGCCCGGCACCGACTGTGCGGGTTGTGCGGCGGGGACGGGGTGTGCGCTCTGAGCTGGCTGACCGCCGCGTTCTGGGCGGGCGGCGCGAACCGAGGCATCGCGACCTGATTGCCCGGCCGGCACTGGCGACCCGTTGGGTGGCGTCGGCACGTCCGATGCGGCTGGTTGAGAGATTATTTCGCCTCCTGTGTCCATATTGTGGATGATTAATATCCTACTGTTCACGAGGTGGAAACGACGGAAGCTTGGGTTTGACAGGGCTTATCGGGTCTGAATAGCATGACGATATCGGCCGATGTCCACAAGGTGGACACTGCGGCAGGCGCGACACCAACTCGATGAGGAGAACGTATGTCCAAGGTTCAGGCCAGCGCCAGCGAGGCGCTGCACGACGTCCTGCGCGACGGGATGGTGCTCGCGGTCGGCGGCTTCGGCCTCAGCGGAATTCCGGCGGATCTCATCGACGCGGTGCGGGCATCCGCTGTGAAAGATCTCACCGTCGTATCGAACAATATGGGCGTCGACGGCAAAGGCCTGGGGGTGCTGCTTGAATCCGGGCAGGTGCGCAAGGTCATCGCCTCGTATGTGGGGGAGAACAAGCTGTTCGCCGAGCAGTTTCTGGCGGGGATGCTCGAGGTGGAGTTCAGTCCGCAGGGCACCCTGGCCGAGCGGTTGCGGGCCGGCGGCGCGGGAATTCCCGCCTTCTATACCAAGACCGGAGTCGGCACGCTCATCGCCGAGGGCAAGCCGCTCGCCGACTTCGACGGCGAAACGTATCTTCAGGAACGCGGCATCGTCGCCGACGTCGCACTGGTCAAGGCCTGGCGCGCCGACACCCTGGGCAACCTCGAGTACCGCTTTACCGCGCGCAACTTCAACCCGGTGGTCGCGACCGCCGGCATTATGACGATCGCGGAGGCCGAGATTATTGTGCAGCCCGGCGAGATCGATCCGAATCACGTGATCACTCCGGGCGTCTATGTGCAGCGCCTGGTTCAGGCCTTGGCCCGGGTCAAAGACATCGAACAGCGCACCGTGCGCAGTCGGCCCGTACTGGCCGGCGTACAGGCAGGGGAGTAGATCATGGCGTGGACCAGAGATGAAATGGCCGCGATCGCGGCGCAAGAACTGAGCGACGGCGACTACGTGAACCTCGGCATCGGCATTCCAACGCTCGTGGCCAACAACCTGCCCGAGGGAATTCAGGTGACGCTGCAGAGCGAGAACGGGCTGCTCGGCATGGGGCCGTTCCCGTGGGAGGGCGAGGAAGATGCCGACCTCATCAACGCCGGCAAACAGACCGTTACGGTACTGCCGGGGGCGTCGATCTTCGATTCGGCGACCTCGTTCGGCATGATCCGCGGTGGGCACGTGAAGGTCGCCATCCTCGGTGCCATGCAGGTCTCCGGCCAGGGTGACCTCGCCAACTGGACCATCCCCGGCAAAATGGTCAAGGGCATGGGCGGTGCGATGGATCTCGTGGCCGGAACCCCGCGCGTGATCGTGCTGACCGAACACGTCGCCAAGGATGGCACCCCGAAGATCGTCACCGAGTGCACCCTGCCGCTGACCGGCGTACGCGTCGTGGATCGCATCATCAGCGACACGGCCGTCTTCGATGTGACGCCGACCGGCCTCGTTCTGCGGCAGCGCGCCCCCGGCGTGAGCCTGCAGGACATCGAGGACACCACCGAGGCCGCCTTCACGGTCGAGGAGCTGGCTCCGAGCTGCTAGCAGGGGGAGCTTGCTCCGAGCTATGAGCAGGAGGAGCGTGCTGCCGCCTTCCGGCAAGGGAAGACCCCGTCCGAGTTTCGGACGGGGCCTTCCCTGTTTCAGGATGCCGGCGGCGGGGTCTCCGTGTCGGCTTCCGATTGCTCGGTTGGCGCGTCGTGCACGCGCGACCCGTCGGGGTTCAGGCGGATGACGCGCGGCCGGGCCGCGTGCATCCGTTCGTCGTCCCAGTCGGTTGCGTCGGGCCAGTCGGTTGCATCGGGATTGAGGCGCTGCCGGGCAACCGGGTCTGCGCCGCTCGGGTCAGGCTGACGCGGCGACATATGCGTTCTGGATGACCGAGCCCCAGTAGGGCCCGAACATGGTGTTCGCGATGTTGTTGTAGCCAAAACTGTTGACCGAGTTCTGCAGGCCGGTGGAGCCGCTGCCGATCATCCACGGGCCGCCCGAGGAGCCGCCGGTCATGTCGCACGGGATTCCCTGGGACTGGGTCTGGCCGTAGGGGTCGGCGCTGGCCGTGCCGTAGCAGGACTGCAGGGTCTCGCCGGTGAAGGGCGCAGCTGCCGGGTAACCGTAGGCCGTGTAGGTGAGGCCACGGCTCTGGTTGAACGTGACTCCGGACGCGCCGACGCTGTCGCTCAGCGACGTGCCGGTGGGTGAGGAGACGATGGCGAAGCCGGTGTCGTAGCTGATATCACCGCTGTTGCTCCACTGGGTGGGAGCGTAGAGCTCGGTGGCATTCCACTGGCCGAACGGGGCGGAGCCGTTCTCGTAGGCCGGTACGAAGATGAGGCGTGTGGCGAAATTGCCGGGGCCTTCGTTGACGCAGTGGCCGGCGGTGACGACAGTGTTCTCGTTGGCCGCGGAGATGGCGTTGCCGGAACAGACGTAGTCGGTGCCGCCGAGGGTGAAGAAGATTTTACCGATGTGGGAAATCGGGGAGACCTGGGTGGCTGCGGGCGACTGGTCCGAGTCCGCTGCCTGCGGGGACACCAGGGAGGTGGTTCCGGCCGCGACAGCACCGATCGCTCCGGCTGCCACGTTGTCCTGTACCAGGACCTCGCCGGGTATGGCGGACTGCATACGCTCCGGGGTCCAGTAGTCACCGCCCTGTTGGGTCTGCGGAACGACCCAGCGGTCGACATCCGCTGACGAGGTGGTGCCTGTCAACTCGGGCGCGATTGCGGCCGAGGCTGCGCCGGCCGACAGGAAACCGCCAGCACCGACCAGCGTGCCGATCAGAAGCGCCGAGAGGGCGCCGGTTCTAACTTTGCTTCGCATCATGTGCTTCACTCCAGTTATCGATCGCAACCAGCGGACCTTGTTGCCGCAGGTATTAACACAATATTGAGGAGTGCACTCGCTGTCTACCCCTTATGGGGGAGGCCCATTAGGGGTGTAGATGATCTGGGTCGGCACCGTCACCGTGCCGGGCCGGCTGCTGCGCTATGTCTTCGTGCCGGTGTCGGTCGACGGCGACCCGGCGCAGGGCTCCTTCATCGCCGCGTTCGATCTCAACGCCGAACTGCAGCCGGTGTCCGATGCGTCCCGCACCTATCTGCTCGTGGGCCTCGCCACGTTGATCGTGGTCGGGCTGGTCGGCCGGGTCGTGGCCGAGCGCCTGCTGCGCCCGATTCGCGGCCTGCGCGAAGCCGCCGCGCGCATCACCGCCTCGGACGTGGTCGAGCGCATTCCGGTCGTCGGCCACGACGACGTGTCGGCGCTGACCTCGACCGTGAACGAGATGCTCGACCGCCTGCAAGGCGCGCTCACCGGGCAACGCCAGCTGCTCGACGATGTCGGTCACGAGCTCAAGACGCCGATCACCATCGTGCGCGGGCACCTTGAGCTGATGAAGTCCGACAGCCCGGCAGATGTGCTGGCCACCCGCGACCTCGCCATCGACGAACTCGACCGCATGGGTGGTCTCGTGCGCGACATTTCCGCGCTTGCGCAGGTCGAACAGTCGGCGCTCGCCACGCGCCACCCCACCGACATCGCCGCGCGCGTCGAGCGGGTGCGCCTGAAGGCGGCCGCCTTGTCGGGGCACAGCTGGGTCACCACGGCCACCGCTGACGTGATCGTGGCGGTCGACGGCGACAAGCTCACCCAGGCGCTGCTGCAGCTCGCGGCGAACGCGGTCACCCACGGTGCACCGACCGGGGTGATCGACCTCGGCAGCGCCCTCACAGCGGATGCCGCTGGCCTGCCCCGCCTGCAGCTCTGGGTGCGCGACCACGGTCCGGGTATCAGCGATGAGCTGCTACCGCGCATCTTCGACCGGTTCTAGCGCGGAACCCGCGGCCGCGGACCGGCCGGCTCCGGCCTCGGCCTGGCCATCGTCGTGGCGATCGCGCAGGCGCACGGCGGCACGGCCGCGGTCACCGCGACGCCCGGCGGCGGTGCCACGTTCACCATTGACCTGCCCCGTGAACCTGCGTCTGCGTCACCCGAACCGAAGGACATCCGCTTGTGAGCCGCATTCTGATCGCCGAAGACGAAGATCGCATCGCCAGTTTCGTCGAGAAGGGGCTCGCCGCTCCCGGGCTCTCCACCGTCGTGGTGTGCACCGGAACGGATGCCCTCGACTGCGCGATCACCGGCGGGTTCGCTCTGCTGATTCTGGACATCGGGCTGCCTGGGCTCGACGGGTACGAGGTATTACGCAAGCTGCGCGCCGACCGTTCGGAGCTGCCGGTGATCGTGTTGACCGCGCGTGACTCGGCCGAAGACATCCTCGCGAGCCCGCAGGGCGGCGCCAATGACTACATGTCGAAGCCGTTTCGGTTCGACGAGCTGCTGGCCCGGGTGCGCCTGCGCGTGGCGGAGGCGCCGCGGGAGACGAGCTCGGTCCTCGGCGTCGTCAGGCTCCAGCTCGACCTGCGCACCCGCCGCGCAACCGTCGCGGATCGACAGGTTGATCTGTCGGCGCGGGAGTTCGCGCTCGCCGAGGAGTTTCTGCGTCACCCCGACCAGGTGTTGAGCCGGGAACAGCTGCGCAGCCGGGTCTGGGGCTACGATTTCGACCCCGGGTCGAACATCGTCGACGTGTATGTCGGCTATCTGCGCGGCAAATTTGGGACGGAACGCATCGAGACGATACGCGGAATGGGCTACCGACTCCGCTGAGTCGATAGCCCATCTGTCTCGGAGCCAGGTGCCTGCGGGGGCGTAAATCGACCTTCCGGGCCGGTTTTAGGTCGATCTGCGCCCCCCTCACCCGGTAGTCAAGAGCTTGGCTGCTGGTGGACTACTCGTGTTCGCTGCCGTGGCCCGAGTCGCCACTGCCGTCGTCGTGCCCAGAGTTGCTGCCGCGGCCAGAGGCGCTGGAGTCGTCGACCGTGGTCGAGGTGCCGGGACCGGAGTTGCCGGCGACGCGGGCGTCGCTGTCGTCCGGGGCGTCGTTCACGTCGTTATTGACGGTGGCGCCGCTGAGATCATCGGTGCCGGTGCCGGTGCCGGTGCCGGTGCCGGTGTCGGAGCCGATGCGTCCGTCGCTGTCGTCCGGTGCATCCGGAAAATCCGTGGAGTTGCTCGAACTGGGAACGGTGCTCGATGTGCTCGTTGGGACAACGACGGTGGGATTCGTGTTGGCCTGGGCGGCAATCACGCCGATCGACATCAGCCCGGCCAGGCCGAGGGTTGCGAGGGCGATGGTGCGCTTCTTCGTCATCTGGAACAGGGGGTGACCTTTCGTCTGCGCCGAAGTGTGGCGGATGGATTCTGTGGCGTTAGTCCACGCCTTCAATCAACTGAACCCCGATAAGGCAGACACGAGAGGTGAATGAGAGCACTCTCATGTTCAGCGATCAGCCGCCGTTACTACCCGAGCCGCTCCTGCCCGACCCGCCGCTTCCGCCGGAATCGTCGTCGTGTCCGGGACGGTCGCCGCCTTTATCGTCCACGACGACGGGGTCTTGAGCGGGAACGACTTCCGGGGTTGTTGCGGGCCCCGTCGGTTCGGTGCTCGGCGTCGGCGTCGCCACAGAAGTGGGTGCCCCGTTCGGCTGCACCGACACGGCCGGCACGCCGAGTGGTCGCCCCGGCTGCTCCGCGATGGCGAGCGACCCGGCCAGCGCCGAGGCCAGGGTGACGAGCAGAACAGCTCCGACTCCAGCGCCGACGATCCAGAGCAGCGGGCGTGTGAGCGTTCTGCGCGCGTTAGTGATTTCTCCCGGTCGACAACTCGTGCTCCCAGTGTGGGCCCCCGGGGTGAGACCGGAGCAAGACCCGCAAGAGAATTCTCTTAGATTCGCGCGGCGCCGGGGCTGGCCTTTTTCGCCGCGAATTTCGGAAATGAACGGCTCAGCCGAGCCAGCCAACTGGGCACTATCTCAAACCGTTCAAGAGCCCAGATGAGACGAATGGCAACCCAAAACCAGATGAAGGCTACCGGCGCAGTCAAGAATGGTGCCACAGTCGGCCAACGGTAAATTTGACCGGCCAAAACTCCGAGCCAGACTAGCGAGCTGCAAGCTAGAAGCCACACGAAGAACGCACCAAAGACCCAGATGGGAGTGCGAGCCGCCAAAGACTGGCGGGCCTGTACTAGGGAGGCATTGACCTCGCGATTGCGCACTGACAGCATTTCCGTTTGGCGCGCCGCATGATCGTGGTGCCCCCGCGAATCCGAGTGTCCCGACACGTACGTTGATCGGGGCACGGCCTCCGCGATGCGGTCGATTACGAGCGGGCTGGATTGCTCCGCAATGGCGAGCGCGTGCGCCAACCTTGTCATGATGTCGGTCTTGGACGGGTCAGAGAGATTCTGCGCATATTCACCTCGCAGAATCATGAGGCCCTTTGTGATGCGGTCAAGAAGGCCGATGCCGTCCGGGTAACCTTTGACCGCAGCAACGACTCCGAGTACCACGCTGGTCGTGCCTTCGATGCTCATCCAGAGTCCATCCCGTTCGCTCGGCTCAGCATGGTCAACCAGACGGCTGACAACGTCGTGCAGGCTGGCCTGCTCAACGGAGAGCCCCAGCCCCAGGCTCAGAAATCCGGTCCAGTCCAACAATCGAATGGCCAGCGGCGCGTCCAGGTCGGCGTCGCCGATCTTGACGATCGTCGAGAGGAAGTCGTCCATGGTGCCGCGCTCAATGGCAGTCCGACAAGCGGATGTCAGAGCGTGAGTGCCCGCATCGTCCGGTGCTAGTGAGGTGAGAAGACCCTGTACTTCTAGCAGCACTTTTGTCGGAGCGGAAACGCTGGTGAGAATCTGCACGGTTGCCAAAACCGAGGTCATTGTCATGTCCGGATAAACCAGTGAGCTGAGGCGAGCGGTGAATAGTGGGTCAGTGCGGGGATTCCAGACATTTCTCAAATCGGGAAACAAACCGCAAAAGTAACTCGCGGCCAGAATTTGGTTCCTTAGCGGGAAAATATCAGTGCCCGTTCTTACCCCGTTGACGTCGCTGTCGAGATTGGAGAAGAAATTCTGTGCGAACTCCCGCCGCCGACTTCCAATTACTCCGGCGAAGAACGTGACATCGCTATCGGAAGTGGCGCCAGCGCCGAGCACGACACCGCCTGCCTTGGCAGATTCCAGCCACGCGCGGGAGATCTTCTGGGGGTGAACAATGTCATTGACGAGGTGCAGCGCTGGCCGGTTGACTAGCCATTCTTCGGTCGGCCCGGTGCGTTCCACGGCGGCCTGGTGCAGAGCCGGATTGACCACGTAGGAGCTGCCAAGCTGAGAGAGCGCCGGAGCCAACGGGGACTGGACGGTACCCGTCACGGCCGGCCAGACCACACACTGAGGACTGCCAGTCGTGATGAACTGGGCTATGTTGCGAAGCAGACCTTCCGACGCGTGCCAGTCCAATGGAACTGCGCACGCAACGACGCGCCAATCGAAGGCATCCGAGCTTCGACTGAGGAGAATGTCGCCAGTGGCACCTCGAACGACGGCTTCGAAACCTTCCATGTTGCTCAGGTCCACTGCCATCCAGGAAACCTTGGTTTGCAACTGTCCGGTCGTAGCAAGCCCCTCGTCGAGATCGGCGATGTGCTGGGGATAATTGAGCAATGGGTCCGAGTCTCGATCACTGATGGAGGCATCCATCGGTGTGATCTTGCCCGGTGTGGCCCGGAAATACCGAACGGTCGTTCCATTTGGCATCTCTAAAGGCAGGTCTGTGACGCCGTACTGGTGCAACACCGCTAGCCCGCGCCCGGCCTTCAAGAAATTGACGATGTCGCTCCGGTGCCGGTTCACGGCCTGGGCGACGTGCCCATCGGCATGGCGGAGTGAGTTCGAGGCAAAGAAAAGCGCGGCGACGTCGGAATCGGCCAGGCCGTCGAGAAGGTAGTCGACCTGAGCATCACGAAAAATCTCGACTTCGATCGGCGAATTACCGATACGAATTCTTTCGCAGGCCTGGCGGATCACGTCACCGTCGTCTGAATGAAATTGTCGTGTTGATTCGAGGCCGTCAACAATTATCGCAATACGCATACTGCTGACACTACGTGTAGCAACACAGCAGGATGATCAAATGGCGCGCATCCGGTTATTGCGTGGATTGTGCTCGACCTCGGCCAGACCGAGAGCCTGCAAGCAGCAGCGGCACATACATGCCGAATCGGCCGCGGAACCCGTTTTTGAGGCCGTACCAGCCGGCGACGGGGTTGTTCTCCGAGCGACCCCGGGGCCTCGACGGTGTCGGGCTTGGCGTCCTTCTCCTCATCGGCGGCCCCGAGCCGCACCCAGTCGCCATTCGCTGCGAGCATGGCGCGCAGCTCCTCGATGCAACTGAGCCGGTACGATAAGGATCGTTGATCCAACCTTGCAGATCAGCGCCCGGGGGGAGGAATGGCTGCCTCGTCGCGATACATGAGGTATTCCGACGACCCGGGCGGAGTGCGCAGCACCCACGGGTCGTCCTTGTGCTGGTTCCAGCGACGTCTTCACTCATGATGTGCTCCTGAAGATTCGAGATACCAACCGCAATTCGCCCATCATGACGTATCGTCCCTCGAATAGCTACGCCCGATCGGCGATGTCAGACCGTGAGCTTGTTTTTGGCGAGAAGCAGGTGCACGGCCTCGGTGCCTGGTGCTGGGACAACAACGCCGGTTTCGCTACGAGGTAGCCGCAGGCACTAGCGACGTACTTGCCTCATGTGCAATAGTTCTTGACTATGAAGACAAGCAGGGTGCGAGCCGTCGCCCTGCAGCTCGAGGCGTAGGGATAAGAATGGCTCGACAAGTTCCGATCGGATCCAGGCTCCGTGCGGCCCGATTGACCCGCGGGCTTACTCTCGAAGCGGTTGCGACCGTGGCCGGAATCAGCCAGGGATTCGTAAGCAAGCTGGAGCGCGACCAGGTGTCGCCATCCGTTGCCACACTCGTGTCGATCTGTGACGCCGTCGGTTTGCGGGTCGGCGACCTGTTCGAGCCGCCGGCCGCGCAGATCGTGCGTGCGGGTGCTGGATCACCGATCAACTTCGGCGGTCGGGGTGCGGCGGAGTATCTGGTCACGCCGGGCACGCAAAACCAGCTGCAGGTCATTCAATCGGTGATCGAGCCTGGCGGATCAGCCGGTGGCGACCTGTACGTGCTGGAATGTGATGTGGAATTCGTCTTCGTGGTCAGTGGCTCATTGGCCCTGACCATTGGCGACGAGGAGTTTTCGCTTGACGAGGGCGACGCGATGACCTTTCGCGGCCGGGATCCGCACACCTGGCGCAACGCCTCGGCCACCGCGGAGTGTGCGGTGCTCTGGGTAATGACCCCGGCCCCGTAAGCCCCTCCCGACCTGCCGCTCCAGCTGAAGGGTGGGCGTCGGGCGCGCCGCGAAACCCGGCACAATCAGCAATGGTTTTTCTGGCTCGCACTTGACATTGCAGGGTGCCAGCGAACACGATAGCCACAGACAAGTTTCCTGCCAGGCAACTTTTCTTTCCCAGAGGTCACTCAATGTTGAGACGAAGGATTTTCCATGCAGCCTCCGAAACACCCCACGCGCACGGCCGCTCTGCTGGCCGGACTGCTCGCATCCGGTCTTCTGCTCAGCGGATGCGCGGCGCCCACCGACGATTCCGCGGTGGGCGCCGACTCCGCCCCCGCCATCGACACGCTGAAAGCGGATGTGGACCTTGCCGCGACACTGCCGGCCGACCTGCGTGACGCCGGTGTTCTGCACGTCGCATCCGGTATCTCCTTTCCGCCGATGGAATTCTTCGACGCTGACGGCACCACCGTGGTCGGCTTTGATGCTGACCTCGGCGCAGCTCTCGGCCAGGTGCTCGATGTGGACTTCAAGTTTGAAAACGTCAACTTCGACGGCATCGTCGGAGGTATCGCGGCTGGCCGTTACGACCTCTCGCTCACCGGAATTCTCGACACCCCCTCACGTCAAGCCGAGGTCGACTTCGTCGACTACCTGCAGTCCGGTGTCTCGATTCTGGTCGCAAGCGGCAACGAAGTTGGGATCAGCGGTCCGGACGACCTGTGCGGCCACAGTGCGTCCGTGGAGAAGGGCGCCACCGGCGACCTGACCATTGATTCGCTGCAGGCCAGCTGCGCGGCAGCGGGCAAAGCCGCGATCGACAAGCTTCCCTTTCCCGACCAGGCCAGTGCCGTGCAGGCCGTTTCCAGCGGCCGGGCCGACGCATCCGTTGCCCTGGACGTGACCCTCGCCTATACGGTGCAGACCTCCAACGCTGCCTTCGAGCTCGCTGGCGACCCGTTCGATACGCTCCCCGTTGGCATTGTCGTTCCCAAGGATAACCCTGAGCTTCGTGATGCCGTGCAGGGCGCCTTGTTGCACGTGATCGAGTCGGGCGTGTACGACCAGATCCTCGCCAAGTGGGGACTGGAGAAGCAGGCGCTGACCGGCGCCCCGATCAACTCCGGCGTGGAATGATGACGCTCCCGTCAACGTCGACCCAGGCCATGACGAGCGAGCAATCGGCCGATGGTGGCCGGATCATTCCGGTTAGCCATCCGGGCCAGTGGATCGGCGTTGCCGCGATTCTGGTTGCCGTCGCCCTGTTCGTGCAGTTTCTGGTCACGAACGAGAAGCTGCGCCTGGACCTTGTGGCGGGATACCTGTTTGAGCGATCGGTGATGCGCGGGCTCGTGCTCACCCTGGAACTGACCGTCGTGGCGATGATTCTGGGCATTGTGCTCGGCACCCTCCTGGCCATCATGCGGCTGTCGGGAAACCGAGTGCTGAGCTTTGTGACGTCGGGCTACATCTGGTTCTTTCGCGGAACGCCGATCCTGGTGCAGCTGCTGTTTTGGTTCTTTCTCGGGTCCATCCTGCCGGTGATCAACCTCGGGATCCCGTTCGGTCCCACCCTTGTTGAGATTCCCACCAACGTGCTGATCAGCCAGTTCACGGCCGCAATTCTCGGGCTGGGCCTCAATGAGGCCGCCTACATGGCCGAAATTATTCGTGCCGGCATAAAGTCCGTCGATCCCGGCCAGAGTGAAGCCGCCGAAGCGGTAGGAATGAGCCGTATGCTCGCCTACCGGCGGGTGATTCTGCCGCAGGCGTCTCGCGTTGTGCTTCCCCCGATTGCGAACAACACCATCTCGATGCTCAAACTGAGCTCGCTCGTGATCGTGGTCGGCCTGCCGGAACTGCTCACCGCGGTGCAGTTGATCTACTCCCGCAACTTTCAGCAGATTCCACTGCTGATCGTGGCGAGCATCTGGTACCTGCTGCTCACCACAATTCTCACGATTATCCAGGTGCGGATCGAACGACGCCTTGACCGGTCGGTCACCGGCCCACGGCCCGTCATCCGCGCGGCCGAACGACAGGGGACTCCGTCATGACCGACCCGCTCGTACGCGTCGTCAATGTGCGCAAGAGCTTCGGCGATCTCGAGGTGCTCCGCGGCATTAACCTCGAAATCAATCGGGGCGAGGTGGTCTGTATGCTCGGCCCGTCTGGTTCCGGCAAATCCACCTTTCTGCGCTGCATCAACCATCTCGACCGCATCGACCAGGGGGAGATCTGGGTCGATGGGCACCTGATCGGCTACCGGCGAGCGCGCGGCAATACCTACGAACTGCGCCCGCACGAGATCGCGGCGCAGCGTCGCGGCATCGGCATGGTGTTTCAAAAGTTCAATCTATTTCCGCATCGCACGGCCCTGGAGAACATCACCGAAGCTCCGATCTTTGTGAAGCGTCAGGGCAAGGCTCGCGCCGATTCAAGGGCCCACGAGCTGCTGGAGCGGGTCAATCTCGGCGACCGCGCTGACTTCTATCCGGCGCAGCTCTCGGGCGGACAGCAACAGCGTGTGGCCATCGCTCGGGCGCTCGCGCTCGACCCCACGCTCATGCTCTTCGACGAGCCCACCTCGGCGCTTGACCCCGAGCTCGTCGGTGAGGTGCTCGACACCATGAAGGACCTCGCCCGTGACGGGATGACGATGATCGTCGTCACCCATGAAATTGGTTTTGCCCGCGAAGTCGCCGACCGCGTCGTGTTCATGGATGGCGGTGTTGTGATCGAGCAGGGCCCGCCCCGGCAGATGCTCGACGACCCGCAGCATCCACGCACCCGCGGTTTTCTCGCCAAAGTTATCTGATCTTTCGCTCCCGTCAAAGGAATCTCATGCCCCAGCCACTCCAGCCACTCCACCCCGTCGGACCATCGGACGCCAGCCTGTCACCGCGCTTTGTCGGAATCGCCACCTTCGCGCGTCTGCCGCGCCTCGAGGATGTCGGCCACGCGGACATTGTCGTTGTCGGCGTGCCGTTCGACAGCGGTGTGAGCTATCGGCCGGGCGCCCGCTTCGGCCCGGCTCACGTTCGTGAGGCGAGCCGGCTGTTGCGCCCGTACAACCCGGTGCAGGATGTCGAACCGTTCAATGCCCAGCAGGTCGTTGATGCCGGGGATATCGTGGCGAACCCGTTTGACATCGATGAGGCCGTCACCCAGATTGAGGTCGCGGCCAGACACCTCGGCCAGAACGACACTCGGCTGGTCACCATCGGCGGCGACCACACGATTGCACTCCCCTTACTGCGGGCCGTCGCGGCGAAACACGGGCCGGTCGCCGTGCTGCACTTCGACGCGCACTTAGATACCTGGGATACCTACTTCGGCGCCCCCATCACCCACGGCACCCCTTTTCGACGCGCGTCCGAAGAAGGGCTCATCGACCTCACGGCCAGTCTTCATATCGGTATCCGCGGCCCGCTGTATAGCAGCGACGACCTGACCGATGACGCCCGCCTCGGGTTCGCGATCATTGCCGGGCACGAACTGGAAACCGAGGGAGTCACCCGGGTTATCGAGCGGATGCTGGCCCGTCTCGGCGACCGTCCGGTGTACGTCTCGGTCGACATCGACGTTCTTGATCCGGCCCACGCACCAGGGACAGGAACGCCAGAGGCGGGCGGGTTGACCAGCCGCGAGCTGCTCGCCATTATTCGCGCCCTACGTTCGGTCAATCTGGTCGGCGCCGATGTCGTCGAAGTCGCTCCGGCCTACGATCACGCCCAGATCACAGCAGTGGCGGCGTCCCACGTTGCCTACGAACTCATCTCTGCCATGACGCCGCGGGCGGCCCGCGCATGACCGCCGTGCGCAATGGCGGGGTGGCCGTCGTCGAGGCCCTCCTACGTGAGGGCGTTGAGGTCGTCTTCGGTATTCCGGGTACGCACAATCTGGAGATTTATCGGGCACTCGCCGGGTCGGGCATCCGCCACATCACTCCGCGGCACGAGCAGGGCGCCGGCTACGCGGCCGACGGGTACGCCCGGGTTTCCGGTCGACCGGGTGTGGTGATCACCACGAGCGGGCCGGGGCTGACCAATGCGACCACGGCCGCTGCCACCGCCTACGCTGATTCTGTTCCGCTACTTGTGATCTCACCCGGCATTCCGCGCGGACTCGAGGGCAAAAACGTCGGCTGGCTGCACGAGGTGAAAGATCAGCAGGGGCACCTGAACGCCCTGCTCGAACACAGCGTGAGGGTGAGCCAGATCGACGAAATCGGGCCGATCATTGCCGAAATATTCGACCGGTGGCAGGTCGGCCGACCACGGCCGGTGCACCTGGAAATTCCCCTCGACCTCCTGGAGGAGGTGTGGGAGCCGGGCGAGATCGGGCCGGCCGTTGCGCGCAGGCGGGTCGAGCATCCGTCTGCCGAGAAAATAGCTGCGGCCGCAAGCACCCTGGGCGCATCTCGTCGGATCAGTATTCTCGCGGGCGGCGGCGCCCGCCGCGCCGGCGCTGAGGTGCTGCGCCTGGCCGAGCTGCTGGATGCACCGGTGGTCACGACGGTGCATGGCAAGGGAATCATTCCGGAAGACCACACGCTGTCGCTCGGCGCCTCGATCCGGCTGGCACCCGCGCAGAACCTGCTGAACGAGTCCGACGTGCTGCTCATCGTTGGATCGGAGCTGGGCGATTCCGACCTCTGGGGCGGCACGATCGCGCCGGCCGGAGCTGTCATTCGCATCGACATCGACCCGGGGCAACTCGACAAGAACCTGGCCGCCACGATCGGGCTAGAGGGCGAGGCTGCGGCGATTCTGACCGAGCTGACCGCGCTGGTGGGGAACGCTCTCGGATCTGACGGCGAGGCGCGCGCCGGGGCCGCCCGGGGTGAGATTGAGGTTGCCGCGCTCGTTGACGGGGCGCCGTGGCGCGAGGTGCAGCAGGTGCTGCGCGCGGCGCTGCCCCGGGCGACGATTGTCGCCGGAGACAGCGCGCAGGTGTCGTACTACGGCACGGTGCACTTCTGGCCGATGGATGAGCCGAACCGGTTTCTGTATCCGACCGGATACGCGACGCTGGGCTACGGCCTACCAGCGGCCATCGGCGCCAAATTGGCGGCGCCGGAACTTCCAGTCATCGTGCTGGTTGGCGACGGTGGGTTTCAGTTCACCGGGCTGGAACTAGTCACGGCGGCTGAACAGGGCCTGGCTCTGCCTGTCATCATCATGAACAACTCAGGCTTCGCCGAGATTCGCGACCAGCAGATCGAACGCGGAATCGACTTGATCGGTGTGAACATCTCCGGCCCGGACTTTCCCGCGCTCGGAGTGGCCTGCAACGGCTATGGCGTGCGGCTGCACGGTCTCGACGGGTTGGCCGACGCCGTCACCCGGGCGCTCGCCGCCGACCGCCCAACTGTCATCGAGGTCGTCTGTAGCACCGGGGCATAACTCTTGCAATTCCTTAGGTCTAGGGCAGACTTCCGCGTGATTCCGGGGTGAGATCCTGGCGGCCGTGCGAATTGCAGGAGTTATGCTGCGGTGTCGAGGTTGGCTCGCGCCGGTCAGTCTGTCGGCGGCGCGGAATCCGCTTTGATGAGCTCGTCGATGAGCCGGAGTCCCCGCTCGGCCCACTCGATCTCGTGCTCAGCCCGCGCGATCAAACCCTCGTAGGTGTAGCGCTTGTAGACGCGGATGCTCGCGTGCTCGCTCTTGGGCGCGTGCGCGAGACGTTTTTCGAGCATCGCGCTGGTTCCGGTGTCGATCTCCCGCACTTTCTCGAGCCATTCGGCGCGGCCCCCGCGGCACCTCGGTACCGACCAGCAGCCCATCGGCCTCCATGCGCCGCAGTTCCGGATAGAGCTGCGAGTCGGACGCATGCCAGACGTGCGAAACGGATGCCTGGAACGCCTTGGACAGGTCGTACCCGGTCATCGGTTCCACGGTAAGGAGCGCCAGCACGGCGTGGCGAAGACTTACGGAGACTTCCATCTCGGTCGTGCTGGTAACAATAAGCATAGGTAGTTCGGGCCGGCCCTGACCGGACAGGCCTCGTCAGGCGATGATCACCGCAGACGCGGCGGCCAGCAGCGGCGCGGCCTTGAGCAGCGTTTCCTCGTACTCTTCCTCAGCTACCGACCAAACGGTGATGCCGCCACCCGCGCCGATGGTCGTCGTCGTCGGTCCAATTACGAGGCTTCGAATGGTCACGCCCAGGTCGACGCGACCGTCTGCCCCCATGTATCCGAAGGCGCCGGCGTAGGGTCCCCGGGCACCGCCTTCGAGTCGATCGATGATGCTCATCGCGCTGTGTTTTGGCGCTCCGGTCATAGACCCGGCCGGCAGACATGCCTCAACGGCGTCGACCCAGGTAAGTCTTGGGTCGATCTTCGCCGAGATGGTGCTCACCAGTTGGTGCACGTTTTGGTAGGATTCGACCCGGAGTAAATCGGGGACCTGCACCGAGCCGGTTTCGGCCACCCGACCCAGATCATTGCGCATGAGATCCACGATCATCACGTTCTCCGCGATCTCCTTATGATGACCGGCCAGCTCGGTGATCAGCCCGGCATCTTCTTCGGATGTTCGGCCTCGGGGACGCGTACCCTTAATCGGTCGGGTCGTCATCGTTTTGTCCGGGCACACCTCGAGGAACTGCTCAGGGGAGGAACTCAACAGCGCGAAGTCGGCGAAACGGATCAACGCTCCATGGTGTGCGGGGTTCAGGCGACGCAACCGGCGATAGGTCTGGACCGGGTCCAGGGCTCCCTCGATGGTGATCTCGTTGGTCAGGCAGATTTGGTAGGCATCACCCTCCGTGATGGCATCCCGGCATTGCTCGACCAGGTCGACGTACTCCGCGTGGGTATGACGTAGCGAGGCCTTCCTCGGCTGCCCGGCTTCCGGGAGCGGCGGTACCGTGCTTCCGACCAGGGAGAGGAGGGTCGCCTGAACGTCCCGGACCCACAGCTTTGCTGTCGGCGACCCGGCGGGGACGCGGAGGGACATGGTCGACGCGCGGTGGTCGAAGGCGATAATGCGATCGGCCCACATCAGGGCAGCGTCGGGCAGGGCAGACGCGTGACGCGGCGACCCCACCGTTTTGGCCCCCAGTTCATAACCCAGCCACCCGACCCAGCCGATCCGCAGACCGTCGGCCGGGTCAGCCACCGGGTCAGCCACCGGGCCGGCTCCGCGACTGGTGGTCGTCAGCCGGAGCAGGTCGAAGATCGAGCCCTCGAACCTGTCGCTCGTGCCCACTCCCGAGACGAGGACGGTGTCGCCGGCGCCGGACGCCGTGACCACCGGGGCCGATGGCGAGGGCAATCCCAGGTAGCTCACCCCGGTCTCTGCTTCGAACCCGCTATCAAGCCAAAAGGCGTTTTTCTCAGACTTCAGGAGACGCAGGAATACGAGTTCGGGGTCGACCCAGAAGTCCAGAACAATCTCTCGACAGGTCACCGCGTCTGCTGGTTGCAGCAGCCGTTCCTGCAACCCGGTCATGATTCCCCCTTTTCAGATGCCACCGTGCATTGCAACCAGATTGTCCCGAGCGCGCGTTGGCAACGAGGTTCAGATAAATCATATCTGCGAGGTAAAAGCGCAGCGGCGCACGCTCCACGAAAACGGCGGCAGGGCCTCGGCCCGCACGACACAACTCCAGTTCGGTGAAGCCCCGGTTTCGAGTCGCGTGGGGATCGATGTCAGGAAAACCCGCGCGGTCTCGGCAACCCGAGGGGGAGCTTGCGCTCCCCGTCGACGATCGTTCCGTCGCGGCCAGGCTCTTCGCCATTCTCGACGCGTTCGCAGCGCCCGCCGGGGCGACGTCGCTCACCCTGACCCTGACGGCCATTGCCCAACGTGCTGGCCTGCCGCTCTCCACCACGCACGGGCCTGTCGCCGAGTGGGTGAGCTGGGGCGGCCTGAGTAAGCACGAGAATGGGCAGGACTCGCTCGGCATGAAACTGTGGGAGCTCGGGGTGCAGACGCCGACCGCCCGCAACCTGCGCACGATCGCGCTGCCCTACCTGGAAGACCTGTATGAGACGACGCGGGAACACGTGCACCTCGCCATCCTCGACGGGCGCGACGCTCTGTACCTGGAAAAGCTCTCGGGCCACCACTCGGTTCGCTTGATCTCGCGGGTCGGCGCTCGCCTACCGCTGCGCTCGACCGGGGTGGGGCTGGTGCTGCTGGCGCACGCTCCGCCGGACGTGGTGCAGCGGTATCTCGCCGCGAGCCTCGAGCGCTTTCTGCCGCGCACGGTCACCGAGCCCGAGGCGGTGCGCAAGCGTTTGGCGGAAATTCGCCTGACCGGGATCGCCCGCATGTCTCAGGAGATGGCGGCTGGCTCAAGCTCGTTGGCGGCACTAGCACGACCGAAACGGTCGACCCCGCGCGTGACCTTCGTGCACGACTGCGAGCACCACACCATCGACGCCGACTTCGACGTGGGCGCCGACGGCTTTCACGGCATCTGCCGGGCGTCGATTCCCAGCGAAGAAATCACCCTGTTCGACCGTAGCTACCGCTACGCCTGGCTCGGCATCCTCGCTGACGTTGCACCCGCCTCCGACGAGCTGATCTATGCGCTGCACGAAGACGGTTTCGCGATGCTGTCGATGCGTTCGCCGGTCGTCTCCCGCCTCTACCTGCAGGTCGACCCGGCCGACGATATCAAGAACTGGTCGGACGGGCGCATCCGGGAGGCGCTGCACGCCCGGCTCGGCACGCCCAGCTGGACCCTGAACGAAGGCCCGATCACCGACAAATCGATCACCCCGATGCGCAGCTTCGTGGTCTCCCGCCTGGCCTACGGCAACGTGTTTCTGGTCGGCGACGCCGGCCACATCGTGCCGCCGACCGGCGCGAAGGGTCTCAACTCGGCCATCTCCGACGTCACCCAGCTCGCGAGCGCGCTCACCGCGTTGATCAAGCCCGGGACGTGCCCGTGGAAGAACCACGTGAATGCGTGGCGCCCAGCGCACATTCACTTTTCGCTGTTTGGCACCGCGTTCACTCGGCGTCTGATTACCCAGATGTACTTTCCGGGTGACCCGCTGTTCGCGCTCGACCCGATTTACCAGTCGATTGCCTCAGCTGATGCCCGCGCCCGCCTGATCGGGCAGTACGACCACAGCCTGAGCGTGCCCGAGTTCACGCTCGGCTACACCTGGGACATCGTGCTAACCGGACCCAAGTCCACCTGGATGGAAAGCGAAGAAGCCCATGACTGACCTTGCCGAAGTAGCTGCCGCCGTGCAGACCACCACCCCGCAGAAGCATGCTCTGCAGACCCCGTCGCAGACGATCGGCCCGTTCTACGGCTACGCCCTGCCCTTTGCGGGCGGGCCGGAGCTGGTCCCCGGGTACCATCCCCGCGCCATCCGCTTTCATGGCACCGTCACCGACGGTGCCGGCGAGCCGATTCTCCACGCCCTGCTTGAGATCTGGCAGGCCGACGGGAGCGGCGTGCTCAGCCGCTCCCGTGGCAGCATCGACCGCGACGGGTTCACCTTCACCGGCTTCAGCCGGCGTGCGACCACGATCGCTGGCAACTACACCTTCACGACGGTCAAGCCCGGTGCAGCCGGTGCAGCAGCGCCCTACATCCTGGTGACGGTGTTCGCGCGCGGTGTCACGCACCACCTCTCTTCACCCGGGCCTACTTCGCCGAGGACGCCGTGCTGCACGCGACCGACGCCGTGCTCAGCGCGGTTCCGGTCGACCGCCGCAGCACGCTTATCTGCGTCTCAGAGGGAATCGTCGGAGGAGCCGAGTCGTACCGCTTTGATATTCGCGTGCAGGGCGAGAACGAGACCGTTTTTTTGGACTTTGATGCCTGACCACAGCTTTGATGCCGGGCTGCTCAACCCGCTGAGCCACGGCAGTCGGGAATCCGAGCTGACCCGCGACCAGGCGCGGCTGCAGGCAATGGTCGACGCCGCGCTCGCGCTCACCCGGGCGCTCGTCGACGCCGAGCTTGCCCCCGAGTGGATGCTCGCGGTCTGCGATGCACTCGGGGACGCGAGCCAGTTCGACCTCGGTGCGATCGCTGTCGAGGCCAGGGGCGGCGGCAACCCCGTGATCCCGTTCGTGAAGCACCTCGGCCGCGCCGCCGAGAAGGTGAGGGCCGGAGCATCCGACCACATTCACGTCGGCGCGACCAGCCAGGACAACAGCGACACCCTGCCCGTGCAGTTCGGCGGCGGGGTCGGCAACTTCGCCGTACGCACCGAAATCGCCGAGGTGAGCGAGCGTCTCGCTCCCGGCCAGGGTGGTTCCAGCGCCATGCCGCACAAACGCAACCCGGTGTCCGCCGTGCTGATCACGGCGGCTGCGCTGCAAACGCCGGGTCTGGCATCCACTCTCTATGGCAGCATGCTCGCCGAAGACCATCGGCCGAGCGGGGCCCGGCATGCCGAATGGCAGTCGCTGCGTGTGCTCGAACGGCTCACGATCTCGGCGGTGACCGGCGCCGCGTCGCTCGCCTCGACGTGGACCCGGAGCGCATGCGCGCCAACCTCGACGTCACCGACGGACTCCTGTTCAGCGAACGGGTCACCACAATTCTGGCCGAGACCGTCGGCAAGACCACCGCGTTTTCGCTGGTCGAGCGCGCCTCGCAGGAGGCCTTCGTGACCAACCGGCCGCTGCAGGTCGTGCTCGCGAGCATCCTCATCGCCGAGGGCTGTTCCGACGAACTGCGCGCGCAGATCTGGGCGGCCTTCGACTATGAGGGCCAGCCGGGGCAGTCGGCGGCGGGCATCGACCGCGTCGTGCGCGCGTTCCGGCAGCGAGCGGATGCCGTGAAGCGGCGTGCCGAGGCAGCCGCCGCAACCGATATGGTCGAAGCAGGCACCGGCGCAGCCCACTCCAACAAAGACGTAAGGATTTCATGAGCCAGCCCGTCATCCTGTGCACCATCGAGCCGGCCGCGACCGGCGACGCCAACGCGCCGCTCATCGTTCTCGGCCCCTCGCTCGGCACCACGGCCGACCTCTGGGCCGGCGTCGTGCCGACGCTCGCCGTGACCCACCGGGTACTCAGCTTCAACCTGCCCGGGCACGGGTTCAGTCCTCGTGCGACCGCAGAGTTCACGATCGAGGAGATCGCCGACGCCGTCGTCGGCCTGGTCGACTCCCTCGGCGTCGACAGCTTTCACTACGCCGGAATCTCGCTCGGCGGGGCCATCGGCCTGGCCCTGGCTGTGAACCACCCGAGCCGCCTGACGAGCCTCGCGGTGTTCTGCTCCGGCGCAACAATCGGCACCGCGGAGGCCTGGACCGATCGAGCCGCCGGCGTACGCGCGAGCGGCACCTCCTCGCTCATTATCGGCAGCGCCAGTCGCTGGTTCGCCCCCGACTTTCTCGGTCGCGACCCCAAGGCCGGATCAAACGCGCTCGATGCGCTGCTCGACATCGACGACGAATCCTATGCGCTCGCTTGTGAAGCGCTCGCTATTTTCGATCAAACGGATGCACTCAGCGCTATCCGCACGCCCGTCCTGTGCGTGTCGGGCGAACTCGATACGGTGACACCGACCGTGCAGTTGCAGGAGCTGGCGGCGCGCATTCCCTGCGCCCGTGCCGTGGAGATCGCCGGGGTCGCGCACCTGCCGGCGCTCGAGCAGCCGATCGAGGTTGGCGCACTGCTCGGGGAATGGCTGGCCGGCGCTTCGGCCCGGGCCGGAGCCGCGGGGGCTTCTGCGGGCGACTCGTCCGCAAGGCGACCCAGCGACTCGGCCGAGCCGCTATCGGCTGACCGCACCGCGGCATCCGCTTATGCGGACGGCGTGCTCGTGCGTCGCGCGGTTCTCGGCGATATGCACGTCGATGCGGCCACGGCTGCGATCACCCCCGAAACCGCGGTGTTTCAGGACTTCATCACGCGCTATGCCTGGGGCGAAGTATGGACGCGGCCGGGGCTCGACCGTCGTACTCGCAGCTTCCTGACCATCGCCGCGCTCGTCACCGGCGGGCATGAGGGCGAGCTCGCGATGCACGTGCGCGCGGCCCTGACCAACGGGCTGAGCCGCGCCGAGGTTAGCGAAGCCATCCTGCACACCGCTATCTATACGGGCGTACCCGCCGCCAACGCCGCGTTCGCCGTGGCCCGGGAGACCTTCGCCGGGCTCGATGCGGCTGCCACCGAACCCGATACCGACGCGACCACGCCCGACGACACCGCCATTCGGCCGAGCTAAAGGACCCAAGCACCATGGACAAGACCTATCCCTCCGCCGCGGCCGCCGTCGCTGACATCCCCGACGGGGCCTCGCTCGCCGTCGGTGGCTTCGGCCTGGTCGGCGTGCCGATCGTGCTCATTCGCGCGCTGCTCGCCCTCGGCAGCACCAACCTGCACGTCGCCTCGAACAACTGCGGCGTCGACGGCTGGGGGCTCGGCGAACTCCTTCGGGAGGGCCGCATAGCCAGGGTCATCGCCTCGTATATCGGCGAGAACAAGGACTTCGCTCGCCGTTACCTCGGTGGTGAACTCGAGGTCGAGCTGACGCCGCAGGGCACCCTCGCCGAACGGCTGCGGGCTGGCGGCACCGGAATTCCCGCGTTCTACACCGCGAGTGGCGTCGGAACCATGGTCGCCGACGGCGGACTGCCGTGGCGCTACGGCCCGGATGGCGAGGTGACGGTGTCATCGCCGCCGAAGGAGACACGACGCTTCTCTTCGCTCGGCAGCGAGAAGGAATACGTCCTGGAAGAGGCCATCGTCACCGACTATGCCCTGGTGCGGGCCGCGAAGGGCGACCGGCACGGCAACCTGGTGTTCGAGAAATCGGCCCGCAACTTCAACCCGGTCGCCGGCATGGCCGGCCGGATCACCATCGCCGAGGTCGACGAACTGGTGGAACCGGGGCAGATCGACCCGGACGAGGTGCACCTCGCCGGCATCTACGTGAACCGCATCGTGCAGCTCGGCGCGGTGGACGCCGCCGACCTGCCGATCGAGAAAACGACGACGCGGCCGCGGCCTTCGTCTGAAATTGGAGCGAACTGATGGCCCTTACGCGTAATGAGATGGCGGCCCGCGCCGCCCAGGAGCTCGCCCCCGATTCCTATGTCAATTTGGGCATCGGGTTGCCGACCCTCATTCCGAACTTTCTGCCCGAGGGGGTGCACGTCGTGCTGCACTCCGAAAACGGGGTGCTCGGCGTCGGACCCTACCCGTGGGATGGTGAGGCCGATCCCAAGCTCATCAACGCCGGAAAGGAAACCGTCACCGTCAATCCCGGCGCCGCGTACTTCGACTCGGCACAGAGCTTCGGCATGATTCGCGGCGGCCTGATCGACGTGGCCGTGCTCGGCGCCATGCAGGTCAGTGTGGTCGGTGACATCGCCAACTGGGCGGTGCCCGGCAAGATGATCAAGGGTATGGGCGGTGCGATGGACCTGGTGCACGGCGCCGACACCGTGATCGTCGTGATGGAACACGTGACCAAGACGGGCGAGTTCAAGATCAAAGAGGTCTGTGACCTGCCCTTAACCGGCAAGGCCGTCGTCACCCGCATTATCACCGACCTCGCCGTGATCGACGTCACTCCCGAGGGGCTTGTGCTGCGCGAGGTCGCGCCCGGCGTCACCGCCCTGGCGGTGCAGGCCGCCACCGAGGCGACCCTGCTCGTGCCCACCCCGCCAACCACGATCACGACGCTGCTCGGCGTTGCCGAATGATGCTCGTCGCCGCGACCGTCCTCACCACCCATACCACCATCCTCAGCAACGGAGCCGCCGCATGACCATCACCACCCTCCGCCAGATCGTCATCTGCGAACCGCTTCGCACCCCGATCGGCCGCTTCGGCGGCGCGTTCAAAACCGTCGCGCCGGCCGACCTCGCCGCGGCCGTCATTGTCGCGCTGATGGAACGCACCGGCCTCGACGGTGCCGTCGTCGACGACGTCATCTTCGGCCAGGCCTACCCCACGGCCGAGGCCGCGCCGGTCGCCCGCGTCGCCGCCCTCAACGCGGGCCTGCCCGTCACCGTCGGCGGGGTGCAGGTCGATCGTCGTTGCGGCAGCGGTCTGCAGGCCATCCTCGACGCTGCGATGCAGGTGCAGACGGGGGTCAGTGACCTCGCCATTGCCGGCGGCGTGGACGTCATGAGCCAGGCCCCCATCTACACGGTCGATTCCCGCTGGGGCCTGGCCGGAACCGCCGGGGTGCTGCTGCGGGACGCCCTCGGCCGTGGCCGCGAAACCGCCGGTGGACGCCACTATCCGGTGCCCGGCGGCATGCTCGAAACCGCCGAGAACCTGCGCCGCGACTACAGTCTCGACCGCGTCGAACAAGACGAGCTCGCCGTCGAATCCCAACGCCGCGCCCTCGCCGCCGTCGCCGACGGCCGCTTCGTGGACGAGATCGTGCCGGTCACCGTGCCCGGACGCAAGGGCCCCATCGTCGTCTCGGTCGATGAAACCCCGCGCGAAACCACCCTCGAAGCCCTCGCCGGCCTGAAACCGATCATGGGCAAAACGGATGCCGCCGCCACCGTCACCGCCGGCAACGCCAGCGGGCAGAACGATGCGGCCGCCGCGTGCATCGTGACCATCCCGGAGCGGGCGGCCGAGCTCGGCCTGACCCCTCTGGTGCGGCTCGCGTCCTGGGCACGGGCCGGCGTCGAACCCTCCCGCATGGGCCTCGGCCCGGTGCCGGCGACGAAGCTCGCGCTGGAGCGTGCCGGCCTGACCCTGGCCGACATCGACCTGATCGAACTCAACGAGGCCTTCGCCGCGCAGGTACTCGCCGTCAGCCGGGAGTGGAACTTCACCCCGGAAGACTGGGCCCGCACCAACGTCAACGGCTCGGGCATCTCGCTCGGCCACCCGGTCGGCGCCACCGGCGCACGTGTCCTCGCCACCGCCGCCCGCCACCTGCAGCGTACCGAAGGCCGTTACCTCCTCGAAACCATGTGTATTGGCGGTGGGCAGGGACTCGCGGCCATCTTCGAGCGCGCCTAACGACATCCGGTTGGCGAAGACCTGGTCTGCCGTCAGCGAACCGTGAGTTCCCCCCATTGACCCGTGAGTTTCGGCCCGAGAACCCCCGGCAAAGTCATATGGTCGTAGCAACGCTCTAGTGATTGGAGCGTTTTATGGTCAAGTTGTTTCCGCCGAATACTCGCACTGAGTTCATTGATCTCGTGTGTGCGGGGA
>NZ_SOHD01000022.1:0-108519 GCF_004403235.1 Cryobacterium sp. Hh38
CGACGCCACTAACGTTCCCGACCACGACCTGGATCAACGAACCCCTGAAAGCAGGAACGAACTCAATGACCACCTAAAGAAACTGACTCATAAAGGTTGACATCTTCCGAGCCGGCGGAACAGAAGATATTGAATCGGCCGGTCGTCGTCGAATCCGTGGATTCGGCGCCGCCCAACTCATTGTCACCGTGCTGCTGACTAACTTCAACATACGCAAAATTGCGGCGTTCATGAGTGACAAAATCAAGGAAGACGCCAAGCGAAACGCTCTCGGTGAGCCCGCTGTCGCCATCATTCGACGTCGCGACCGCGAGTGGCGAAACCCGTACACCGACACCTATCCGCCCGGCGTCGTGCGACCGGACAAAGGAAAGAGCGGAGCGCTGACCGATGAGACTGGCGGGCCACCTCGCCGCCAGTAACAGCGCACTCAGCGAGAACAATACCGCCCGATAGGGCAAGCCTCCCGCAGTTCAGAACAATCCAACGAGCCACGAAACGGAAAGAACCTTCAGCTTGTCGGCTTTGCCCGCCGAATCGCCATCACAACCGCGCGCACATACCGCTTCAACCAGAAATCGCTCCTGAGAATCCTCAGGAGCGATTTCTTTTTGTTCCAACCGGGCCGTTTCGCGAACAGTTTCGCGAACGGCCCTTTTGTCGGGCTGACAGGATTCGAACCTGCGACCCCTTGACCCCCAGTCAAGTGCGCTACCAAGCTGCGCCACAGCCCGCCGCTTCCACAACGCGATTTCAACGATCAAAACCTGCGGAAGACAACTGTAAGAGCTTACCGCTTTCTGAGAGCGCCCAAGAACACATGGGGCGACGGCTGGGAAGCACGTGGTGCCGTCGCGGTTTGTCGGCTTGCCGGTTTTTATTTCGTAGACGTACCGCTGGCTGGTTCTCAAATCGGCATCCAGTTCGCGCTGGGTGCGGCCTTGGAGTAGGCGGCCTTGCTACGAAAATGTATTCATGACGGATGCGGGTTCACCTCGTGCACAACCAAGCTGCTCGCTAGGCTGAACGGCATCATGCACATTCGAGAGATCGGGCTGTCGCCCCTCAAAGGTGGTCGCCACCAGCCACGTGAGACCGTTTCGCTCGCGGTCGACGGTCCCATCGGTGACCGCGAATTCGCCGTCGTCGATCGAAACACCGGCACCATTCTAAAGACGGTTGAGCATCCGCTTCTGGTGAGGTGCGAGGCTCGCTGGGCTGACGGCGTGCTAGCCATCGCGTTCGAGAGTCGCCGAGTTGCGGCGGAACCCGAAATGACGCACGAGTATCTCGACCTGGACTACTGGGGTCGATTCACCGCCATGCAGGTGATCGAGGGGCCGTGGGCCACTGAATTCTCCCGGCTGCTGGGGCGCAGCGTCACCCTCGCGCGGAGCACTGTCACGGGATCCGTGGTGTACGGCGACTCCGTCACGATCACCACGTCGAGTTCCCTGGCCCGGTTGGCCGGCGAATCGCAAACAGCGGTCGATACGCGCCGATTCCGCGGCACTTTCACGATTGACACCGGCGACGCCGACGCGCACGTCGAAGACTCCTGGGCTGGCCACGAACTCGAGCTCGGGGGAGCCCTGCTCCTCGTGAAAGGCGGCATTCCCCGGTGCGCGGTCATCGACATCGACCCCGACACCGGCGCTCGCGGCACCCACCTGTTGAAAACACTCGCCAACTACCGGCTGCAGGCGAGCGACATCATGTTTGGCGTTTATGCCGAGGTAATCCGTCCGGGAACCGTGTCGGTCGGCGACCACGTGCGGGTCGTGCCACCCCACTGAGCAGACCCGCTGGTCAGGTCCTTGCGACGCCGGGAGACTGCCGGCCCCAGCCTCCGGTTGACTTCCGGAGGCTGGTCGGGGAGGGCGTGGCTCAGCGTTGGATTTCTGCGTCGGGACGCAGCCGGATTAGCCGCTGCGGGCCATCCTCTTTCAGCTCGGCCAGGTCGCTGCGCGACGAGAGAAAATCGGTGAAGGAACGAAAACCGAGCGGCTTCTCGTTGAAAGACGGGTCCATGCGGCGCATCTGGTTCTTGACGGTGCCCGTGTTGAGCCATTCGTCGTCGTCGCCCTTGGCGTGACCGATCTGCAGCGCACGCACGAGGAGCTCGGTGGCCAGGGTCTGCGGGTCGATGTCTTCGGCTTCGGGCTCGTCGAATTGTGCGTCATCGGTGTGCGAGAACATGGGATTCGTGGTGAACTTGCGGGCCTCGGTGGGGGCCGGGTCGGGTGCAATTTCGGCGGGTTCGGGCGCCCGCCTGCTGGACTTAGGCCTCTCCACAGCTGTCGCGGTGGCTTTGCCGATTCCGGGCAGCGAGTCGTAGTCTTCAAACTCGTCGCACGCCGCCGCCAGCGAGGTGCTCGTCGAGCCCGCGACGCCGATGCCCACCACGAAGCGACCCAGCCGCTTCGACTTCTGGGCGAGCGCGATGTAGTCGGAATCGCCGGCGATGATGATCACATGGGTCAGATCGGGCAGCCGAAAGAGGTCTTCAACCACATCCACGGCCAAACGGATGTCCGCACCGTTCTTGGTTCCGCGGGTGGTCGTGGTGAACAGCTGGGTCAGGTCCACCGCTCGGGACATGAGCTGGCGCTGGTAGCTTGCATTGACCGGAACCGACCAGTCGGCGTAGGCACGATTGACGACTAAAGTTCCGAAAGACGCCGCAAAGTCGATGATGGCGTTGAAGTCAACGGTCGCGGCCGCGAGCCGTGCGGCGATCTCGGGGTCGGCATCCGCTGAAGACTTGTTGAAATCGCGGATGCCGTCGCGCTGAAAGGCATTGCGCCCGTGCAACTGCTGATAGCGCGAGATGACGATGTTGTCGAAGTCGATATAAAGGCCGACGCGGGCGTCGTTCGGTTCAGTGATGGTGAGCTCCTTAGCCACAGGCGGAAGACTCAGTTGCGATCCGGTAGGTATAGTCTGCGCTGCGCTGCGGGTAGAGGGCAACTCGGTGCGCGGTCAAGCAGTCGCGAGATACTGGAGGGATGGACGACAAAGATACCCTCGCTGATTTTTTGCGCTCAGCCAGAGCTCGGCTAACGCCCGCCGATGTCGGGCTTCCTATTAACCCGCTTGCGGCGGCCCGGCGAGTGCCCGGACTGCGCCGTGATGAAGTGGCTGAGCTCGCCGGCGTGAGCGTTGACTACTACGCGCGCATGGAACAGGGCCGGGTGACGCAGGCATCCGATGCGGTTGTCAATGCGCTCGGCGAGGTACTGCACCTGAATGAGGCGGAGCGCACCTATCTGTTCTCGCTGTTGTCGGCGTCGACCGGTGGACGCACACAGCAACGGCGGCGCTCCAACACGATTCGGCCGTCAGTGCGCACCATCATGGACTCGTTCCCCGCGCAGCCGGCGTTCGTGCTCGGCGTTGGCATGGACGTGCTGGCCATGAACGACCTCGCCAAGCTGTTGCTGAAGGACTTCACGCAGGGCGTGGGACTCGGGCGCAGCATGGCAAGATGGACATTCCTCGACCCGGCGGCACGCACCCTGTACCTGGACTGGGACATTGTGGCCCGCGACGTGGCGGCCATGCTCCGCCACGACGCGCGATCTCACCCGAACGACCGGGCACTCAACGAGCTGATCGGCGAGTTGACCGTCAAGAGCGACGAATTTCGCGCCTGGTGGAGTCAACACCGGGTGTGGGAGTGCACGTTCGGAGTCAAGCGTTTCATACACCCGATCGTTGGTCGGGTCGACGTGGACTACGAAACCTTCCCGGTTCCGGGCGAACCCGACCAACAACTCTTCGTATACAGCACGCAACCCAGGTCCGCCTCGAACGACGCCCTGCGCATTTTGGCCTCGTGGCGCACCGATCAAACGGATGCCGCCGCGCTCAAGTCCCTTCGCTGACGCTTTTAGAACCCTCCGGGCGTTCGCGGCAGGTACGGTGCCTCGAGACGGGTGCGCTCCTTGGCGCTAAGTCCTTTAATGACGGATGCCCCGGGCCGCGTTGAAATCTGTGGCCCGGGGCGGTTCGTGCCTGGGTTTTCTATCGACCTGCGAGGCTTATGCCGCGCCCGTCGGGGCGCCTACGCGTCGACGCGGGTCTCGTCCGCAAACGTGGCAACGTCGATAACGAAACGGTAGCGCACGTCGCTGCGGATAACGCGCTCGTATGCTTCGTTCACCTGATCGACCGAGATGATCTCAATGTCGGCGCCGATTCCGTGGGCGGCACAGAAGTCGAGCATTTCCTGGGTCTGGCGGATGCCACCGATCTTGGAGGCGGCGATGGAGCGACGCTGGGCGGCGAGCCAAACCATCTTCACGCTGTCAGGCTCGGTGGGGATTCCGACGTGCACGAGCGTGCCGTTGAGGGCGAGCAGCTTGAGGTAGCCCTCCAGGTCGAGGTTTGCGGCCACGGTGTTCACGATGAGGTCGAAGTGGTTCTCGAGCTCGGTGAAGGTGGTCGGGTCGCTCGTGGCGTAGTAGTGGTCTGCGCCGAAACGCAGGCCGTCTTCCTTCTTGCTCAGGGTCTGGCTGAGCACGGTGACCTCGGCGCCGAGCGCGTGGGCGATCTTCACACCCATGTGTCCGAGGCCGCCCATGCCGAGGATGGCAACCTTCTTGCCGGGGCCGGCCTTCCAGTTCGTGAGGGGGGAGAAGAGCGTGATGCCGGCGCAGAGCAGGGGAGCGGCCTCGGAGAGCTCGATGCCGTCTGGGATGCCGAGCACGTAGTTCTCGTCGACGACGATCGCGGTGCTGTAACCGCCGTTGGTGGGAGTGCCGTCGTGATTGCGGTCGTTGTACGTGCCGACCTCGCCCTTCAGGCAGTACTGCTCTTCGCCGGCGAGGCAGTTGGCACACTCGCGGCAGGAGTCAACGAAGCAGCCAACGCCGACGCGGTCGCCCACCTGGTATCGGGTGACGCCGCTGCCGATGGCTGAGACGATGCCGGCGATCTCGTGGCCGGGAACCATCGGGAACAGTCCGGTATCCCACTCGTCGCGTGCCTGGTGGATATCGGAGTGGCAGATGCCGGCGAACTTGATGTCGATCGCGACGTCGTGAGCGCCGGGGGTGCGCAACTCGATGGTGGTGCGAGCGAGGGGCTGGTTGGCCGCGGGGGCGGCGAGGGCAGGAACGGTGGTCGTCATAAAAAACGTCTTTCGGTACCGGTGGTGGAATGCGGGGGAACCCCGTGCCGTGGCACGTGTCGGCGGTGACATCCGCTCGTGCAACATTACGCCGCTCCACCGACACCGTCGAGGCCGCAGCATGGCACTGTCTGACCTACCCAGGGCATCCGCTTTCGCGACGCCTTCACAGTGCATCGGCCGGGAATATCTCGCCATCGACGGGTTCGGCGGTGGAATCAATGCTGGCCACCCCGAGAAGGTCCCGGCAAAACTGACCGAACACCTCTGGAACCTGCACACCAAGCGCGACCAGTTCCGCCTACAGATCAGCGCCGACTGACCGCCGTCAAATTGACTTGAGCGACCGCGAGCACGTCGCGGCACGTGTTTGAGAAGCCCGCTTGACGAGCGAGTCCAATCGGCTGATCGCGTTGACATTCGTTCGTCCCACGACCTAAAATGGAATCGATTCCATGGAATCGATTCCACGAACACGATGAGGTGAACAGATGGCCGAGGTCACAATCAAAGACGTGGCAGCGCTCGCCGGCGTTTCTGCGGCGACGACGTCCCGCGTGCTCTCCGGCAACCCGGCCACCTCCTCGCAGGCGCGCGTCAAGGTCGCCGCGGCAGTCAAGGAGCTGGACTATCGGCCCAATGCCCAGGCCAGGGCCCTGCGGTCGACCCGCAGTGACTCGATCGGCCTGCTGGTGCCGGACGTGCGTAACCCGTTCTTCGCCGACCTCGCCCACACCGTCGAACAAGCGGCGCTCTCGCAGGGCTACGTCACGCTGCTCGGCAACGCCAATGAGAAGAAGGTGCAGCAGGACAGGTACCTCGACACCCTGATTTCTCGGCGCGTGGATGGCATCATCGTGGCGCCACTCGGTGACGGCGGTGGCAGCATCCACGCCTTGATCGAGCGCGAGATTCCCACCGTGTTCGTGGACCGCACGGTTGACGGTATCGACGTTCCGAGCGTGACCACCGACAGCAAAGTCGGCATTCGCCAGACCGTCAAACACCTCGCCGCCCTCGGTCATACCCGGATTGGCTACATCTCCGGCCCCCAGGCAACCTCAACGGGCCGCGACCGATTCGCCGCCTTCACGGCCGCCGTGGCCGACGCCGGTCTCAGCCAGGACTCCGATTTGGTCTACTTCGGTGACTTCCAAGCGGGGAGTGGCTCGGCTGGTGTGCACGCCCTGCTGCAACTGGATGACCCGCCCACGGCCCTGCTCGCCGCCGACAGCCTGATGGCCGTCGGTGCGATCGCGATTCTGCACAAGCTGGGACTGGGCATCGGCACAGACATCGCGCTGGTCGCCTTCGACGATATCGAGTGGTTCGCCCTGCTCAACCCGGCCCTCAGCGTCATCTCCCACAGCGTCGAGGACATGGGCCGAATCGCTGTCGGCCTGCTCCTTCAGGTCATCGCCGGGGAAAGCCCGCAATCGGTGGTTCTGCCCAGTGAACTCGTCATCCGGGCGTCGTCGATGTCGCCCATCCTGCCTGCAGCCAGCCGAAGGAAGAACTGACATGACACAACAACCGCTGCTCACCCTGCAAAACGTGGGGAAGGTCTTCGGCCCGGTCACGGTCATCGACGATGTCACGGTCAGCGTCTACCCGGGCCAGGTGCAGGTGCTGCTCGGGGAGAACGGTGCCGGCAAGTCCACCCTGATTAAGATGATGGCCGGGGTTTACCAGCCAGATTCCGGCCACATCGTGGTGGATGGTACAACGGTCACCCTGCCGAACACCCGAGCGGCCGAGGCGCTGGGCATCGCCACGATCCATCAGGAACTGAACCTGGTTGCCACCATGAGTATTGCCGAGAACGTCATGCTCGGGCGGATGCCGACCCGGCACGGTCTCGTGGACCGTCGCGCCATGCGACGGCAGGCCCGTGCCGCGCTCGACCTGATCGGACTCGATATCGACGTGGACACCCTGGTGGGGGACTTGGGCATCGCCCGGCAGCAACTGGTCGAAATCGCCAAGGCCTTGAGCGTCGACGCCCGTATCCTCATCCTGGACGAACCCACCGCGGCGCTGACCCGACACGAAACCGAAAGCCTGTTTGCCGTCATGGCCGATCTGCGACGGCAGGGCGTGGGCATGCTGTTCATCAGCCATCACCTCGACGAGATCGCCGAGGTGGGCGACACCGTCACGGTGCTACGCGACGGGGAATACATCGCGGAGGTTCCCGCTTCGACACCCGAAGACGAGCTCGTGAAGCTGATGGTCGGCCGCGGCATCGACGACCAGTTTCCCCGGGACTCCGCAGACCTGAGCCAGGCCGCAGAAATCCTCACCGTGGAGAAGCTCACGTCAACAGGGCGGTTTAGCGACATCAGCTTCACCGTCAAAGCCGGCGAGGTGCTCGGAATCGCGGGTCTGGTCGGTGCCGGTCGCACCGAACTGATCCGGGCGATCGCGGGCGCCGACCGGTACACCTCCGGCACAGTCACCGTTCGCGGACAAAGCCTGCCCAACGGAAATATCAAGGCTGCCATCGCTGCTGGTATCGGGCATGTTCCGGAGGACCGCAAGGCGCAGGGACTGGTGCTCGACGCCTCCGTCAATAACAACCTGGGCTACGCAACCCTCGCCTCCACCGCGAAACTGGGGCTGGTGGACTTCGCCGGCCAGCGCCGTCGGGCCGCCGCCGTTGCGAAAAAACTGCGCATCCGCATGCACACCATCGATCAACCGATCGGTGCCCTCTCCGGCGGCAACCAGCAGAAAGCCGTGTTCGGCCGCTGGATCATCGCTGCCTCCACGGTCTTGCTGCTCGATGAACCCACCCGCGGTGTTGACGTGGGTGCCAAGGTCGAAATCTACGAATTGATGAACACAATCACGGCGGCCGGGGGAGCGATCCTCATGGTCTCCAGCGAACTGCCCGAGGTGCTCGGCATGAGCGACCGCATTCTGGTGATGCGTGACGGCCGACTCGCCGGTGAGCTCACGGCCGCGGAGGCCACTCAAGACGCAGTCATGACACTCGCCGCCCGCGATGTCGACGAGAAGCACGAACAGAGATAGGGAAGAACCTCATGTCCACCACCACCCTGCCGACGCCGCGCCGCGGCCTCGACTACAAGAAGTTCCTCGCCAACAACGGTGCCCTGGTCGGCCTCGTCGCGCTCTGCCTCGCCCTGTTCATCGCCACCCCCGACTTTCTGACCGGGCCGAACCTGCTGAACATCGGCATCCAGGTCTCCACCGTGGCCGTGTTGGCCTTCGGTATGACCTTCGTAATCGTTGCCGGGGGGATCGACCTGTCGGTCGGCAGCGTGGCTGCACTGTCGGCCATGTCCTCGGGCTGGATGTTCGCCAGCGCCGGGCTTCCGGGGTGGCTCGCCCTAGTGGGAGGCCTGCTCGTCGGAGCCCTGGCCGGTGCCATCAACGGTATGGCGAACGCCTACGGAAAGCTTCCCTCCTTCATCGCCACCCTCGCCATGCTCAGCGTGGCCCGGGGACTGACCCTGGTCATCTCCGACGGCCGCCCGATCAAGACCGCGCCCGAGGTTTCCTTTCTCGGCGGTAATCTGGGACCGGTTCCGATGCCGATCGTCATTCTCGTCATCGCCGCCCTGGTCGCCTCGTTCATCCTCAACCGCACCGTGATCGGCCGTTCGATGTATGCCGTCGGCGGCAACGCCGAAGCGGCGCGGCTATCGGGACTGCCGGTCAAGCGCATCCTGGTCACCGTCTTCACGCTGGCCGGCCTGTTCGCGGCCCTCGCCGGGCTGCTGCTCGCCGGCCGGCTTGACTCCGCGCAGCCTCAGGCAGCTGCCGGCTACGAACTCGACGCCATTGCGGCCGTCGTGATCGGCGGCGCCTCCCTGGCCGGCGGACTCGGCAGGATCTCCGGCACCCTGGTTGGAGCCCTGGTTTTGGTCGTCATTCGCAACGGCTTGAACCTGCTCAATGTCACGTCGTTCTGGCAACAGGTCGTCATCGGCCTCGTGATCGCCCTGGCCGTGGGCATCGACGTGCTGCGCCGCAAAACGCGCAGCAGCTGACTCGACGCTGCCAGCATCCACCAATCTTTCACCGCTCCCCGTTCGTTCCATCCCCACCCAAAGGAAAAACAATGAAGTCATCCTCGTTCCTCAAAATCGCGGCACTGACCGCGACAGCGGCCTTGATCCTCGCGGGCACCACCGCCTGTGGCCGAGGCGGCGCTGAGGCGTCCGGCGATAAAATCGTGCTCGCGATTTCCACCCTGAACAACCCGTTCTTCGTGGAACTGCGCGACGGAGCAGAAGCTGCCGCCGCCGAGGCCGGAGTGGAACTGAGCATCGTCGATGCCCAGAACGACTCCGCCACCCAGGCCAATCAGCTCGCCACCGCTGCGTCCAGCGGTGCCCAGGCCGTCATCATCAACCCGGTCGACTCGGATGCCGCGGCCTCAGCCGTTGGCGATTTGATCACGGCCGGTATTCCGGTTATCGGCGTTGACCGCACCGTCACCGGAGTCGACCTCGCCTCACTCGTCGCCAGCGACAACGTAGCCGGCGGGCGCCAGGCGGCCGACGAACTCGCCAAGGCCATGGGCGAAGCGGGCACCGTCATTCACCTGCAGGGTGTGGCCGGAACGTCGGCCAGCCGCGAGCGCGGTGCCGGCTTCGAGGAAGGCATGTTGGCCTACCCCGGCATCACCGTGGTCGCCACGCAGACCGCCAACTTCGACCGCGCCGCCGCGCTCGATGTGACGACCAACCTGTTGCAGTCCAACCCGGGTGTCACTGGTCTCTTCGCGGAGAACGACGAGATGGCGCTCGGCGCCATTCAGGCGCTCGGCGCCAAGGCCGGCACCGAGGTCTTCGTCGTCGGCTTTGACGGCACCGCTGATGGACTCGCCGCAATTGAAGCGGGCACCCTGGTGGCTACCATTGCCCAGCAGCCGGCCGAACTCGGCAAGCTCGCCATCGAATTCGCCGTCAAGGCCATCAAGGGCGAAACGATCGAGACGACCGTGCCGGTCGAGGTCGTCTCCGTCACCAAGACGAATGTCGGCGATTTCACCAAGTGATTCATCTGGCCAGTAGTGCGCTCGTTCCACCGATCGGCATCGTCGAGCGCGGTTCGGTTGTTGTCGTCGGTTCCATCAACGTCGACCAGCTGATCCGTGTGCACCGCCACCCGCAGCCGGGGGAGACCCTCATCGGAACGTCGATGGAGTTTCTGCCGGGCGGTAAGGGGGCCAACCAGGCGGTGGCCGCGGCCCAACTCGGTGCGAGCGTACTTCTGGTCGGCGCCGTGGGCCGGGATGCACAGGCCCACGTCGCCACCGCGATTCTGACTCGCGCCGGTGTCGACCAGTCGGCCGTGCGTACGGTCGACGCCCCCACCGGGCTGGCGTTGGTCAGCGTGGCCGACGATGGCGAGAACACCATCGTGGTCGTCCCCGGTGCCAATGCCCTGATGGGTGCAGAGGTCGTTCAGGCCTGCGCCGACATCATCGCGGCCGCAGCCGTCGTGGTGCTCCAGGGCGAGATCCCCGCGGCGGGAATCGCCTTGGCGGCGCGGCTGGCAACGGGACGCGTGGTGTTGAATCTGGCGCCCGTGATCGAATTGGATCCCGCCGCTATCCGGCGCGCCGACCCGCTGGTCGTCAACGAGCACGAGGCTGCCCTCGTGCTCGCTCAACTGGCTCCGCAGCGCTCCGTTCCGGCCGAGGACGCCGACTTGGTTGCCCGACTGCTGGAGTGGGGCGTCGCATCCGTTGTACTGACCCGTGGTGCCAGCGGGGCGATCTGCGGCGACCGCGAGGGCACCCATTCCGTGGCTTCGCCGACGGTCGTCGCCGTGGACAGCTCGGGAGCCGGTGATGCCTTCGTCGGCGCGCTGAGCGCGCAGCTGGCCGCCGGGACGAGTCTGCTTGAGGCCGTTCGCCTGGCCGTGCGGGTGGGCGCGTTCGCGGTGCAGAGCCGGGGAACCCAGCCCTCCTATCCGACCCTGGCCGACGAGCTGCCGACGGTGAAAGCCCAGGTTCACGCATGAAGAAGCGGGGAATTTTGAACGCCGAGCTGTCGGGAGCACTCGCCCGGCTGGGTCACACGGATATCATTCTGCTCGCGGACTGCGGCATGCCGATTCCGCCCGGGGTTCCCGTGATCGACCTCGCTCTGGTGCACGGTATCCCGCGGTTCGAACAGGTTCTCGACGCCCTGCTCGACGAGATGGTGTTTCAGGGCTGCGTGGCGGCGGAGGAGGCCAAGACCGCCCCCGCGGGGGCCTGGCTGGCCGAACGCTTCAAAGACATCGAGTACATCAACCACGCGGAGTTGAAGTCCTTCTCCGCGACGGCCAAGCTCTTCATACGCACGGGCGAGGCGACGCCGTTCGCCAACGCGGCGCTGGTGTGCGGAGTGTCGTTTTAAGCAAGTCAGCCGCTGGCGCGTTCCCAGGCAGTCACGCCGTTTAACTACAAAAACGTCGTCGCACGGTTCTGCCACGCCGATCAGGAGAAGTGGTCGCGCCTCGTGGTACGTGTTCGAGAAGCCGGCACCGGTTCGAACCAGTGCCAGGGGATCAAACACGTGCCACGAGGCAGCCGGCGGCGGCCGGCGCCACAGCGGCCGGACTCTCACTCGGCCTATTACCCGCGTTGATACCGGACACGATCATCGACATCACGGTCACCGCGCCGGTGACAATCCAGGCGACCTTCTTGAACTGGCCGTAGCCGGCGAGTGTGAGGCCGTGCTTGTCGCGCTGGGCACCGACCAGCACGAGGATGAGGTCGACGAGCCACCAGATTCCCAACCCGCCGAAGGTCACCAGCTTCAAGAGGCCGGTACCGATCTTGCCGAGGTAGAAACGGTCAACGGCGAAGATGCCGAGCAGCCAAGAAAACAGCCAGGTGGCCACGAACGATTTCTGCGAGATCGGCGGGTTGGGCATGGTGACCGCCTGAATCGGGGGAGCGGGAAGCAGAAATTGTTCCTGCTGGGTGGTCGGTACGCCGGTCGGAGCGGGGCGCTGGCTGGTAGTCATTCTGACGCCCTTACTCGGGGCAGCTCTCGCGGGCCTGGGCGCTGTGCTCGGGATCGCAGAACCTGGCTTTTTTGCGACCAGAAGTGCAGATCTATGAGGAGATCAGAGTGTGGATGGCCAAAGCGGATGCCCTCGACCGGCAGTCCCGCGGCGAGCCGATCCCCGAGGAGATCCAGCGGTTGTTGGGGGAGCTGATCGCGTCCGCGACGTCGTCGGGTGAGGTGCTGGACATCTACGAGGCGGCCGGCATGCCGAAGCCGTCGCTGAGCGATCTGACGCCAGAGTTCGTCGCTAAGACGCAGCAGGCGCGCAACCCGCATCTGGCGATTGAAGCGTTGCGCAAGCTGCTGACCGAGGAGGCCGTGGCATCCACTCGCAACAATATGGTGCGGCAGCGGGCGTTCTCGGAGCGCATCACCGAGCTGATGAACAAGTACACCAACCAGCAGCTGACCTCGGCCGAGGTTATTGCCGCGCTCGTGGAGATGTCGCGGGAGGTCGCGGCCGAGTCGCAGCGCGGTTTGCACTTCAAGCCGGCGCTGACCAGTGATGAACTGGCGTTCTATGACGCGGTGGCGCAGAACGAGTCCGCCGTGGATCTGCAGGGCGAGGGCAAGCTGGCCGACATCGCGCGCGGGCTCGTGCAGGTGATGCGCCGCGACGTGCGCACCGACTGGACCGTGCGCGACGATGTGCGTGCCAAGCTGCGCTCGTCGATCAAGCGGCTGCTCGTGGTGAACGGCTACCCGCCCGACCAGCAGCCCGCCGCCATCAAGCTCGTGATGGAGCAAATGGAGTCGATGGCACTGCGGTTTGCCGCGGACCGGACATGACGAAGGTTGGCCTGAGGCCATGCTGAAGGCGTGGTCGGCCGCATGATGACGCCGTTCACGGCCGCTCCGGGGAAGTGTTGCCGCGGGAAACCGCGGCTTGGGGTCCCATCGCCCTGGCCACAAATGTCGAATGCCTCGCGGGGCTTGTCGTCGCTCGAATAACTCGGTGACGGGGCAGCCATTAAATTCTCAGTCGAAATCTACACAAATATGTTACGTTTCTTTCGGATAGGGAGAAGTGATGAGCAACGCGGTGGCATTGAGTCAACAGACATACGTCTGCAACGATCTGGCTGGTGTCGCCCGCGTGCACGATTTTCTTGCGGCACATGAAGCGGCCGATCGAGAGGCCCCACTTCCGCATTACTTCCTCGCCGGCGCCGCAACGGGTGACCAAGTGGAAATTCCAGAGGAGATCCATAGGGTTCTCCTGCAAGTAATTGAATCCATGCAGCGAGGGCTCGCTGTCAGTATCTTGCCGCAGTCGAAGACGCTCACCACTCAGCAGGCAGCGGACCTCCTCGGTATCAGCAGGCCAACGCTGGTGAAACTCCTTGACGAGCAGAAGCTTCCCTTTGAACGAGTCGGTACCCATCGGCGCGTGCTCCTTGTCGATGTGATGGCTTTTCGGGATCGACGGCGCCAAGAACAATACGACGCTCTCGAGGCGATGCGGT
This sequence comes from Cryobacterium sp. Hh38, assembly GCF_004403235.1. Classification (NCBI taxonomy): domain Bacteria; kingdom Bacillati; phylum Actinomycetota; class Actinomycetes; order Micrococcales; family Microbacteriaceae; genus Cryobacterium; species Cryobacterium sp. Hh38. Next base: position 13,644 of record NZ_SOHD01000022.1, read on the forward strand.
CGACTCTTGATGACGAGACAACTGTTGACGAGATCCTAACGAAGGCGCGCCAGACTCGCCGAGCTCTCGGTGCCCAGCGGCGGGCCAGGGCGGGGGCGCTGGCAGGCTAGGCGAGTGTTTACTGCCCTGTTGGACACAGCTGCGTGGCTCGACGTATTAGCGAGCGTGGTGTGCGCAAGCTCATCGAACGAGGGCGCATCCCCGCGAGCAGGAAGCCGGGGAGCAAGGCGTGGGTCATTTAAGACTCGTCGGCGACTCGACACACGCCGTCGCGCCGCCCGCTCGCGCCGCGTTCGCAGGATGCCTTTATTCATTTCTTTCGCACCAACTCCCTTGAAGGGCTCGACTCGAGGACCAGGGAACGCACAGCGCATCCGCTTTCTGCGTGGCAGCGATGCGCCAGCTGCGGTGCTCGCGGATTGGTTCAATGGCCAGCCGCCTGCCGGTTTGAATGCGGGGTCCAATCTCATTGCCCATGCGGTGGCCGGCAATGATGCCAGGGTGCGGCAGATGCTCCAACGCAGACATGCCGCGTACCTCCGCGAACGAGTCGACCTGGCCCAGCGGGTCAGTGATGAACGCGCTATTCGCGGCCTGAGCCGAGCCGACCTCGCCGCGGCCGCCGACGTGGACCTGACTGTTCTGTCAGCCATCGAGCGCGGCAGACTTGTCACGAGCATCGCTGCGATTCGCCGAGTGCTGCGCGCCCTGCACATCGAACCCTCGGCTATCCCCGCACCAGGTGTTCGATGACGCGCGGTCGAGGCCGCAGGCATCCACTTCATTGCCGCAGAAGCTGACGGGACGACCACCTCGCGCTTAACGCGGCGGTCGTCCCGCAGGCTCAGATCTCGTCGTAGCGCAAAGCGATCGAGGGCAATCTAGGCCTAACGCGACTCCGCGGGCTCGGGCTCGGCCTCGTGCTGGCGTTCTCTGAAGATGGCGAGCTGGCGGCGCCGAAAGTCGGTTCCGGCGCGGGTCGTCGTGTCCCGGTCGAGTTGCGCGGGGAGTTCCGTGGCGGTCATGGGGGCAGTGATCTCATGAGTCATGGCAATCCAATCTTCTGGAGGCGAGGGCGCCGCGGCCGCGAGTGCGACGGGGCGAGGGAATCGATCAGGCCGTCAGGAGCGGGGAGTCTGAGGAAACTGGTCGAGAGTAGGGCGAGGCAGAGAGCCGGTCGCCCTTCCGAGATCCGCTACGGGGATTTTTTCGGAGGATTCACGAGGAACGCTATTGGACTCTCGCGATGATGTCAACGAAAAATCCCGAAGGTACGTCGCGCGGTGACAGGGTGACGAGACGTACGATCAGTGGATGCCGCCGTGCTCGCCACTTCCGCAACGTCACGGCCTCGAGGCCGCGTGGGTCTGCACCCCGGAACGGGCGCAGCATCCGCTTTGGGACACGATGGGCGCCTGGCTGGATGAGCGTTTGTCGGAGTTCGTGGACGTAGCCGGCTTTCTGGCTCAGGGGCGATTGGTCTATGAGTCGGGCACCGCGGTAGCCGGTCTCGACCCATACCGGCCGCACACCTTTGTTTGGTTTCACCGCGATCTGGCCGCCGAGACTTTTGTTCCGGGGCCCATCCACCTGATCTATCGCGACGATCGCCTCGTCGTGATCGACAAGCCCGCCTTCCTCTCGACCATTCCCCGCGGGCGCCACGTCGTGCAGAGCGTGGTGGTGCGGCTGCGCGCCGAACTCGGGCTTCCGGAGCTCTCGCCGCTGCATCGGCTGGATCGCGTGACGTCGGGGCTGGTGGTGCTGGCAACCGAGCGGCGGTGGCGCGGGGCGTACCAGTCGATGTTCCAACGCCAGGAGGTGTCAAAGACCTACCGGGCGCTGGCACCGCTGCTGCCGAGCCTCGACTTGCCCGTGACGGTGCGCAACCACCTCACGACCCGCCGTGGTCAGTGGCAGGCCGAGGTGCTGCCCGACGCGCCGGCCAACGCTGAGTCGTTGATCGAACTCGACTCGGTGATCGACGGCCTGGGCGTCTACAGACTGACGCCGCGCACCGGCCGCACCCACCAATTGCGCATGCACATGCTCGGCCTCGGGATTCCGATCAATGAGGACCCGATCTATCCGGTCGTGCGAGAGATCGCGATCGACGATTTCACCCGCCCCCTGCAGTTGCTGGCAAACGCGGTGCGCTTCACCGACCCGATCGACGGTCGCCCGCGGCAGTTTGCCAGCGTGCGCACGCTCCCGTTGCGCAGTGAGGTCGGCTGAGCCTGGGTGTCGCGCATCGCGACACGCGGTTGAGAAGCTGACAGGTGTTCAAACCAGGGCGAACTTCTCAAACACATGCCGCGAGCCTTGATGGTGCGCGTCCAAAGCTCGCCAAACGGATGCCTAGGCTAGACCCATGGCCACAGTCATTCTCGTGCGGCACGGCCGCACCACCGCAAACACCGCCGGAATACTCGCCGGGCGGGCCGCCGGCGTGCGACTCGACCAGATCGGGCAGGACCAGGCGGCGCTGACCGGAAAACGCCTCGCGGTGGTGCCCCTGGTCGCCGTGGTCTCCAGCCCCCTGGAACGCTGCCAGCAGACCGCGCAGCTCATTCTCGACCACCAGAGTGGTTCCCCGGTCATGCCGATTGACGACGATCTCACCGAGTGTGATTACGGCCAGTGGCAGGGCCGGACCATCAGCGACCTGGCCACAGAAGCCCTCTGGTCGGTGGTGCAGACGCAACCCTCAGCCGTGGTCTTTCCCGGCGGCGAGTCGATGGCGGCGATGCAGGCGCGATCAGTGGCCGCGATTCGACGCCACGACGCCGCCTTCGAGGCGCAGCACGGGCCCGGTGCCGTGTGGGTCGCGGTCAGCCACGGCGACGTTATCAAGTCCATTTTGGCTGACGCGCTCGGCATGCACCTGGACCTGTTCCAACGTATCAACGTCGGGCCCGCGTCGGTATCGATCGTGCAATACGGCCCCAAAAGCCCGAGCGTGCACGCGACCAACACCGACGGCGGCGATCTGTCCTGGCTGGCTGGCAGCATCCCCCCAACGGATGCGCCGGTCGGCGGTGGGGCCGGTCATCAGCCAGCGCGCACCTCGACCGCGTAAAATATTCACATGCCCACAATCGTCCATGAGTTCGACTGGCCCGACCGGGTAGTCGTCGGTACCGTCGGCCTGCCTGGGTCGCGCACATTTTACTTGCAGGTGCGCAGCGGCACCCGCATCGTGAGCATCGCGCTGGAGAAACAGCAGTCGGCGCTGCTCGGCGAAAAGATCGACGAGATTCTCGACCAGTTGATCACCTTAGAGGGCAATCCCTTCAGCATTCCGACCACGACCCCCATCGAGCTCGTCGACAACGACCCGCTCGAACAGCCCGTCGCCGAGGAATTTCGCACCGGGGCGATGAGCCTGGGCTGGGACCCTTCGACGGTGCAGGTCGTGATCGAGGCCTACCCGATCACCGACGATGATGAGGAATTGCTCGATCCGGCAGACGTGGCTGAAATGATGCTGGTGCGCATCCCCGTCGGCACGGCGCGAGCATTCGCGAAACGCACGCGCGAGGTCGTCGGCGCCGGCAGGCCCATGTGCCCCCTCTGCGGTTACCCTGTCGACGCCGATGGGCACACCTGCACCCTGCCCGAAGCCTGATGCCGATTCCCGACCTGATCAACGGTGAGCTGAAGCTCACCGGCCGCATCACGACGGCCTCGAATGCAACGTTCCTGGGGAGCATCGACGGCGCGGTGGTCGTCTACAAACCGGTTGCGGGGGAGCATCCGCTGTGGGATTTTCCGGGCGGCCACCTGGCCAATCGCGAGGTGGCGGCCTACTTGGTGTCGCAGGGCTTCGGCTGGAACGTCGTGCCGCACACCTGGCTGCGCGAGGGCCCGATGGGCGAAGGCATGGTGCAGCTGTGGCAGGAGTCTGACCCCGCGCAGGCCGCCGTCGACCTCGTGGCCTCCGATGCCGTGCCGGATACCGGGTGGCGACACGTTCTCGATGGGCGAGACGAGCACGAACGGATGGTCACCCTCATCCACGAAGACAGCGCGGCGCTACGCCGCATGGCCGTGTTCGACATCGTCGTGAACAATGCCGATCGCAAGGGCGACCACATTCTCGCCATGCCCGATGGTCACCGGCACGGCGTCGACCATGGGCTCACCTTTCATATCGAGCACAAGCTGCGCACCGTGCTGTGGGGCTGGCTCGGCGATGCGCTCACCGACGAGGAACTCGAGGGCATAGACCGGGTGCAGGCCGACCTGAATGGTGCGCTGGGCGCGACCCTTGCTGGCCTTCTGAGCGCCGAAGAAGTTGCTGCGCTCGCGGAACGCTGCGGTCGGTTGCGGTCAGAGGGGGAGTTCCCCGCCCCGAGCGGCGACATGCCCGCCGTGCCCTGGCCCCTGTTCTGAGCCATCTGTGCCACCCTTGATGCATGGATCTTGAGGTATCGCCGGCGCTAACCATTCCCGAGCGCGAACTCGGCTGGCGGTTTTCGCGTTCGTCCGGGCCCGGCGGCCAGCACGTCAACACCTCAGACAGCCGGGTCGAGCTGTCCTGGAACGTCGCCGACTCGACGGTGCTTTCCGATGATGAGCGGATGCTGCTGCTCACCCGCCTGAGTCACCGTCTCGTTTCCGGGGTGGTCACCATCGCCGCGAGCGAGCAGCGCTCCCAGCTGCGCAATCGCGAGATCGCGCTGCGCAAACTCGCCGATCTGGTGATCGCCGGGCTGGCGGCTGAGCCGCCCGCCCGCCGCGCAACCAAACCCACGAAGGGCTCGGGGCGGCGGCACCTCGCCGCCAAACAGCAGCGCTCAGCCACGAAGCAGAACCGCCAGCGTCCCGCGGCTGATTAGGGGCGGCTCACCGGTATCCGTTCGCCGAGAAGGCAACGGACTCCCGGGACGGTGCGACTTGACCGGTCGGCATCCGCTCGCCGCGGCAGCTACCGCACGAGCAGCATCTGCCGAAAATACGCCGCGAGCTCGTCGGTCGCCGTCAGCGGCAGCACGTTCGCGACGTACTGGTCGGGTCGCACGACCACGATGGCACCGTCGCGGCTGATTCCGCGCAGGGAGAAGATGTCGTGCTTAGGGTCGGTGGCGTAGAGCTTTTCGTAGTCGATCAACCCGAACGGGCCGGTTTTGGGCAGAAACACGTCGTCGACCCGGCTGATATCGACCTCGGCGTGGGCCTGCTGGTAGACCACCTTGACGTCGAAGATGCTGTCGATGTCACTCCCGTCCGGGGTGTGGGCGAGCAGCGGCGAGTCGCCAGAGGTGCGCATCCACTCTGCCCAGGTGGCCAGTTCAACGGATGCGGCGTCGGCAAACGCGTAGACGCGCCAGCGGCCGTCGGCGCGGTGGTGGTGGCCGAGTTCGATCGGGTTGGCGTCACCGACCCGCACCACCGGGGCCGACTTGAAGCGCTTACCGATCGGGAACCCGGTCGCGAGCGACTGGTGGGTCGCCTCGCCGATCAGCATCGACGGCGGATACTGGGTCATGAAGCCGGCCGGAAACTCCGCGGTCTGCGTGTAGAACTCCTCGAGCGGTACCTTGAGGTCCTCCAGCTTGGCGGCCATCAGTGACGACCACTCCTTGTCGAAGTCGATCAGGTTCTTGGCGATGACCTGGCGTTCGGCCGAATAGGTGCCGAGCAGGCTGTCGGGGCTGCGCCCGTCGATCACGTAACCGAGCTTCCAGCCCAGGTTGAAGCCGTCCTGCATCGAGACGTTCATGCCCTGGCCGGCCTTGGCGCTGTGCGTGTGGCAGGCGTCACCGAGAATGAAAACACGCGGCGAGCGGATGCCGATCTCCGCCGGCAGCACGTCGTCGAAGCGGTCGGTGAGGCGGTGGGCAACCTCGTACACGCTGTGCCAGGCGACGTTTTTCACGTCGAGGGTGTACGGGTGCAGAATGGCGTTCGCCTTCGCGATGATCTGCTCCATCGAGGTCTGGCGCACCGCGCCCTTGTCGTCGGGAGCGACTTCGCCGAGGTCAACGTACATGCGAAACAGGTAGCCGCCCTCGCGCGGAATGTGCAGGATGCTTCCGCCGGTTCCGGACTGGATGGCGCATTTGGTGCGAATGTCGGGAAAATCGGTGACGGCGAGAACGTCCATGACGCCCCAGGCGTGGAAGGCCGCGTCACCGGCGAGGGTGCAGCCGATCGAGTCACGCACAGCGCTGCGGGCACCGTCGGCGCCGACGACGTATTTGGCGTGCACGATGCGTTCCTGGCCTTTGTGGGCGCCGGTGGTGTGCACGAGCGTCACCGTGAGGGGGTGCTCGCCCTCATTCGTGTTCACGAGGCTGTGAAATTCGAAACCGAAATCCGGGGTCATGCGGGTGGGCGCATTGGCCATCACCTCGGCGAAATAATCCAGGACGCGGGCCTGATTGACGATGAGGTGCGGAAACTCGCTGATGCCGGTCGGGTCGTCGATGGCGCGGGCGGTGCGGATGATGTTGGCCGGGTTGGTGGGGTCGGGCTTCCAGAACGCCATCTCGGTGATGCGGTAGGCCTCGGCGATGATGCGTTCGGCGAAACCGAAGGCCTGAAAGGTTTCGACGCTGCGGGCCTGGATGCCGTCGGCCTGCCCGATCGCCAGGCGGTCGCCGCGGCGTTCGACGATGCGGGTCGTGATGTTCGGAAACTGGGAGAGCTGGGCGGCCGTGATCATGCCGGCCGGGCCCGTGCCGACGATGAGAACGTCGACGGTGTCGGGAAGTTCGTCGGGGCGATCGATGCCGACCCCGGCGGCGTCCTGAACGCGGGGATCGGTGGACACGTATCCGTGGTGGTGAAACTGCACGGCTTCCTCACTTCTCTGTGTGGTTCCTCGGTGTGGTCTCGCACGGCGATCAGTCACCGTTCGATAATAGAACACTGTGTTCTATTATCGTTTTCTGAATCATATACGACATTGGGTGATCTACAGGGGCCGGCGGTGTATCCGGCCGAGCATCCCACGCGCGCCTGAGTCTGGTGGAACGCCCGCCACCGCGGTCAACCGACCTTGAGCCAGGCGCGAGTGGTGGGCGCTACTCATCATTCGCGACTCGGTGCCGGGGCGCTAAACCGACGTCAAACTCGAGCTTCCGGGCGTCCGTCAAATAATTGGTTGCGGCAGATGAGAAGTACTGGTGCTGGCTCGCCGTTGAGAAGGAGACACGGGCTAGTGCACGCCTGCCAGGGTAGACGCGTCCAAGCCAGATCGCGCGCCCGATATTGTGACCGGGGGCCTGCCACGAATAGCTGGCTAGCCATCCGCTCTTCGTGGGTTGATGATTAGTCTGTGATGGAAGATGCGGAGTCTGCGGGGTTCGGGTTGTGAACCCGGCGGCCCGGCGGGTGCAGCGCGTCTACCTGACCCTGATGCTTGGGAACACGCTCGCGGCGTCGTTCATCTGGGGCATCAACACCCTGTTTCTGCTCGACGCTGGACTGTCGAACTTCGAGGCCTTCGCCGCCAACGCGTTCTTCACCGTGGGCATGGTGATCTTCGAGATTCCGACCGGGGTAGTCGCCGACACCGTCGGGCGTAAGGCGTCCTATCTGCTCGGCACCATCACGCTGGTGGTCACGACCGGGCTGTACTGGATGCTCTGGCTCTGGCACGCGCCATTCGTCTGGTGGGCGATCGTGTCGGTGCTGCTCGGACTCGGCTTCACCTTCTTCTCCGGCGCCGTCGAAGCCTGGCTGGTCGATGCCCTCGCCGCGACCGGCTACACCGGCAGCCTCGAGGCCGTGTTCGGCCGCGGCCTCGTGGTGACCGGAATCGCCATGTTCTCCGGCTCCGTGCTCGGCGGGGTGATCGCCCAGGTTACTGACCTCGGGGTGCCGTTCCTGGTGCGTGCCGGGGTGCTCATGCTGATGTTCGTCTTCGCGTACATCGTTATGAAAGACCTCGGCTTCACCCCGGATCGCTCCGCCGGCCCGCTGAAAGCGACCCGCAACGTGCTGACCCAATCGATCGAGCACGGCCTGAAAAAGCGCTCGGTGCGCTACGTGATCTTTTCGGCGCCCTTCGCCGGCGGGGTCGGAATCTATGCGTTCTACGCGCTGCAGCCCTATCTGCTCGAGCTGTACGGCGACCCGACCGCGTATTCCATTGCCGGGCTGGCCGCGGCCGTGCTGTCCCTGGCGCAGGTGGCCGGCGGACTGCTCGCGCCGCGCATCCGCTCACTGTTTAGAAAACGCACCAGCATGGTGTTGGTGGCGTCGCTCGTCAGCGTCGGTATCCTGGTCGCGCTCGGCCTGAACAGCCTGTTCTGGCTGGCCGTCTTGCTGTTGGTCGTCTGGGGCTTCGTGTTCGCCGTCGCCGGGCCGGTACGGCAGGCGTATCTCAACGACATGATCCCGTCGAAACAGCGCGCAACCGTGCTGTCGTTCGACTCGCTGTTCGGCAGCCTCGGTGGCGTGTTCATCCAGCCGGCCCTCGGTCGCGCGGCCGACCTGCAGGGCTACGGCACCTCGCTTGTGATCGGCGCCGTCGTCGAGCTCATCGGTCTGCCTTTCCTTCTGGCCAGCCGCCGCCAGCAGGATCCAGCTGACGCCCGCACCATCCAAGCGGATGCGGCGCCGCCCGCCGGCGCTTAGCTCCCGTCGCGCACGTCTTGGAGGAAATTGCGCACGTGCTCGCCCAGGATCACCTCGCCTATTTGCCGGTTGGTCGGTCCTCGCTCACCCTGGACGCAGGGGCCGATCCCGTGCGCCTGCTGCTCGTCGGTGGTGAACCACTCGGTGAACAAAATCTGAGGTGGTGGAACTTCGTCGGCCGCAGCGACGAAGAAATCGTCAGCTACCGGGCCCAGTGGCAGACCGAGATCGGTGCGGCCGACGATGACGCCTGCTTCGACAGGGACGAGCTGCGCTTTGGCGCCTTTCCTGACGGCGAGCCCGTCCTGATCCCCGCGCCGCCACTGCCCACGGTGCGCCTCCGTTTCCGCAGTTAGCGGCATGGTCCCTGGTCAAGACCACCATCTCGTGGTTGTCGACAGTGCTGGCTTCGGGAGTGCCGAGTAGGGAACGCCTAGTTTTGGTAATCGTCGTGCGGGTGACCCGGTGTCGGGTCGTCCCCTCTGCGGTGGTCGAGCTGGTCGAGACCGGCATCCCGCGACTCGCCGCCGTCTACGGGACCAGCCACGGGCGGGCACAGCGTCGGCGGGTCGTCCTTCACGCTCTGCGCCCAGGCGGCTCCTTCTGGGTCGACGAACCGCACCCCGCCGCGACGCGGGCTGGTCAGCGCGTCGTAGGTTGCCATCCACATTTCCCCCTGCTCCGGCGGAAACAGCGCATGCAGGGTCACCATGCCGTCGGCCCGCCGCCACAGCGACCAGGTGGTGTCGTCGCGAGCCTGCTTCTCCCGCGCCAGAATGCCCGCCGCGTCGAGGTCGTCCCGCATGCGCCTGGCCCGTTTGTAGGCCTGCTCGGTGTTCATCCCCGGCGCCGCAACGAGCAGCACGCGAAGCGCTGCGGCAAGTTTCTCGGCTGCGAATTCGCGGGGCTGGTCGAGCAAGTCGGGGTTGGCGTCACATCATTCACGGTCGACCAAAGGGTTTTCGGCTACAACGGCGTGAAATTCGGCGGCCACGCTGAGTACCTGACCATTGCCGAAGGCGGTCTCGTGGCCGAGATTCCGGCCTCAACGTCGTAGACCAGACCTGCTGTTTCTGAAAAAGATCGGCAACGTCGTCATTCACGTGCAGGACGAGATTTATTTACGCGCGTCCCAGAAACCAGCGTGCACTTCGGCAGCCTCGGCGAGAAGGGTCGGACCGGCCACGGTCACGCTGTTGCCGCCACGGGCGAACACCTCGCGGCAGGGCAGATCCATGGTGGCCTCGCCGTCTTGCCGCGGAACCATCGCCGCGAGCTGTTCTTCGGGCAGCGCATAGACAACGCGGCCGATGCCAGCCCAATAGATCGCTCCCGAACACATGGCGCACGGTTCGGTGCTCGTATACAGGGTGCTCGAGCGCAGGGCGTCCCGGGCGAGCAGCGTCGCCGCGATGCGTACCAGGTTCATCTCGGCGTGCCCGGTCGGATCGCCAAGCGTCACGACGGTGTTCTGACCCTCGATGATGATGTCTTCGCTCGTGACGAGGATCGCTCCGAAGGGGTGGTTGCCCACTTCACGGGAGGCGCGGGCGACTTCGATCGCGTGGCGCAGATGCGCTTCGTCGGAACTGGATACCGTGCTGAGGTCAGTCATGAGAGTCACTTTCTCAATGGGGGAAAGATTCAAGCCTAATCACCCTCGCAGCTACTTTTCGGCGGACTGACGCTCGCGGAAGGCGATCATGTTCATGCGGTTGCCGCAGCGCACACTGCAGAAACGCTTGGACCCGTTGCGGGACAGGTCGAGAACCAGGCCGGTGCAGGCATCCGCTTCGCAGATGCGCAAGCGACCCATTTCGTCGCTGCGGATCACATCGATCAACGCCAGGGCCGCCTCGACGCGCATGCGCTCGCCGAGCGGTGCTTCGGGCACGGTCGCGTGCAGATGCCAGTCCGACACATCGTGACGCGCGAGCTGAGGGAGCGCGCGAGCCTCGCGCAGCATGCGATTGACCTCGATCACCGCGTCGTCGCGGCCCAGGGTCCACACCCGACGGAGTAGGGCTCGAGTCTGCCGTACATCGCGCAGTTCGGCGCCATCCCCGTCGATGCGCCCGGTGAACGGAATCGGGGCGAGCAGCGCGGCGAGATCGGCGAGCGTTTCGAGCTCGTCTCGACCGCTGCGGGAGGCCCCTGCGTCGGTATCGCAGAGCATGACCACGAACTCGAGAGCCTCCTCGGTGTCAGGGGCAAAATGCAAGTTGACTCCTAATGCACTCGGTCGTACTGTCAGTGGTGTAAAGCAGTTTAGACCATGACAGAAGGGCGCCTCCGTGAAGCTGACGTCGATCCCCGGCGGCCTCGCCGTCGCGGTGCTCTCGGCCGTCTCGTTCGGCACCTCCGGCGCGCTCGTCAAGCCCCTGCTCGAGGCCGGATGGTCGCCGGCCGCCGCCGTCACGGTTCGCGCCTTCACCGCCGGACTCGTGCTGCTGCCCCTGGCCGTCATGGCTTTGCGGGGGCGCTGGGCCGCCCTATGGCTCGGGCGCTGGAGGGTACTCGGCATGGGCATCGTCGGCGTCGCGTGCACCCAACTCGCCTACTTCGCCGCCATTTCGACCATCCCGGTCTCGACCGCGCTGCTCATCGAATTTCTAGCCCCGCTCATTCTGGTCGGCGTCGCCTGGGCCGTTTCCAAGCGGATGCCCCGCCCGGCCGTGTTCCTCGGCTCGGCCCTCGCAGTCGGCGGCCTTGTGCTGGTGATCGGGCCCGGAGCGATCCAGACGGTCAATCCGATCGGCCTGACCTTCGCGTTTCTCGCCGCGATTGGCTGCGCCGCCTACTTCTTCATTGCCGCGCGCCCGGACCGCGACCTGCCGGCCGTCGCGCTCGCGGCCTTCGGCCTGATCGTTGGCGGCTTCATTCTCGGTCTGCTCGGGGTTACCGGCTTGCTGCCGATCACGGCAACCTTTGGCGACCTGCCGCTGTTCGGCGCGCTGGCGCCGTGGTGGGTGCCGCTGGTGCTGCTCGTGCTCGTCAGCACCGCCGTCGCGTATAGCACCGGAATCACTGCGGCCGGCGTGCTCGGCTCCCGGCTCGCGTCCTTCATCGGACTGCTCGAGGTCGTCTTCGCCTCGCTGTTCGCGTGGCTGCTGCTCGGCGAGCAGCTCAGCCCGCTGCAGTTACTCGGCGGGCTGCTGATCCTCGGTGGAATCGCTGCGGTGCGGTCCGAGCGCGCCGAGGCCCTGCCATCAATAGCGCCGCTCCATCACGACACCGCGGCCGCCGCCTCCGGGGAGGCGACGGCCGCGGCATCCACTCACTGAGTCGTTAGCCGCCGAACGCGACGACGTGGCGCTCGGAACCGTACCGGACATGCGGGAGACTGGACCCATGTCCGATCTCACCCTGCGCGGCGGCGTCGGCAGCCGCATTGACAGCGAGATCGAGGTTAAACGGTCCCGGTTCCTGTGCCGTCTGGTGCGCACCGAAACCGAGGACGGCGCGCACGCTGCCGTCGACGAAGCCCGCTCGGAGCACTGGAAGGCTCGCCACCACTGCTCGGCGTTGGTGCTTGGTCCGGGCGGTGCTCCCGACCAGATACGCCGCTCGAATGATGACGGTGAGCCGTCGGGAACGGCGGGCCGGCCCATGCTCGAGGCGCTGGCGGGGCGTGGCTTCGTCGACTGTGTGGCCGTTGTCACGCGCTATTTCGGCGGCACCCTGCTCGGTGCCGGCGGCCTCGTGCGCGCCTACTCCGAAGCCGTTCTGACCACGATCGACTCGGCGCACTCCCGGGGGCTCGTCGTGGGGCGTGATCGCCGCGAACTGTTCACGCTTGCGCTGTCCCATGCGGATGCCGGTCGTATCGAGGCCGAGCTGCGCCAGCGGGGCGTGCTCGTGCTCGGCACAGACTACGGTCGCGAAGCGGTGCTCCGGCTGGCCGATGATGACCCCGAACGGCTCGCCGCGGTCGTGGCGGGGGTGACGGCCGGAAGCGCCGAACTCGAGTCGGTCGGCCACGAATGGGTCGACGTCCCGGCATGACCATGCCATTCGATCCGGCTTGCGGCCGGGACTGCTGGCGTCAGGCGAGGCCGGCGTCGTGGATGCAACGGGCGATGTGCACCCGGTTGGCCGAGTCCAGTTTCGTGAACAGATGACCGACGTGGGTCTTAACCGTCGCGACGCCCATGAACAGCTCGGCGGCGATCTCGGCGTTGGACAGCCCACGCCCGATCGCGATCGCCACCTCGGTTTCGCGTTCGGTGAGTCGACCGAGCAAGGCTTGGGCGCGCTGCTGCCGGTCGTCCGGCGCACGAATCACCCTCGCGATGAGCTGTGCAGTGACGCTCGGGGAAAGCATCGGGTCCCCGTTTGCTACCCGGCGTATGGCGGCGACGAGCTCGGCCGGTGGCGTGTCCTTCAGAAGAAAACCCGCTGCACCGTGCCGCAGCGCGGTGAGCACCATATCGTCCGTGTCGAAGGTCGTCAGCACGATCACCTTGGCCGGATCGCCGCGCTCCTGCAGGGCACGGGTGGCCGCAAGACCATCCATCCGTGGCATACGGATATCCATGAGTACCACGTCGGGCGCCTCTCGGCCGATGAGTTCCAGCGCCGCGAGCCCGTCACCGGCCTCCCCGACGATCTCGATCGCCGGGTCTCCGCCGAGGATCAGGCGCAGGCCGGTTCGCACCAAGGCGTCGTCGTCGGCGAGCACAATACGCACGGTCAGGTCCATGGCAACCATGCTTGCAGAAGAAACGAGCTATCCGGTTCGATGCCGTGCCTTATCCGGCCGCCAGCGAGTTCGGCGCGTTCCTGCAAACCGATCAGGCCGACGCCGCTCCCGGTCGCGTCGGTCCAGCGTGACCGAATGCTTGGGGTGGCGACCTCATTGCGCACTTCGAGGTGCAGCAGGTCTTCGATGCGCTCGAGCCGGAGGGTGACCGGCTGACCCGGCGCGTGTTTACGCGAGTTGGTGAGTGCCTCCTGCACGAAGCGATAGGCGGTGCGGGACACGGTTTGAGACGGCCCCGGCGTTGCGTGGTCTGAACCGGCCGAACCGGGGGCATCCGTTTCATCGAGTGTCACCCTTGTGCCAGCCTCGCGCGCCTCGGCCAGCAGTGCAGGAAGGTCAGCCAGCGTCGGCTGGGCCGGTTCGGGTTGCCCCGCCACAGTAGTGGCTTGCCCGCCGCGCAACACGCCGAGCACCTGCCGCAGCTCGGTCAGGGCGAGGTGGGCGTTGTCCTGGATGATGCCGGCTGCCTGCGCCGTCTCCTCCCGGGTGAGGTCGGTTCGATACGTCAATGCGCCAGCGTGCAGGGCGAGGAGGGAAATGCGGTGCGCGAGTACGTCGTGCATTTCGCGGGCGATGCGAGTGCGCTCGGCGTCGCGGGCTGACGCGGCGCGAAGTGTCTGCTCTCGTTCGGCGTTTAGGGCACGCTCGCGGAGGGTGGCCAGCAGGTCGCGGCGCGCTCCGATGTAGAACCCGGTGGCCACGCAAATGGCGTAGATGGCGATCGCCAGACCACCGGATGCCCACGGCACCGGATACAGAGTGAGATCGGCCAGGCTCGCCCGCACGATCACCTCGTAGAAGACGGTGGCCAGGCCCCAGATTACGCCGACGACAATGACGCCTTTCCAGCGGCGCCGGGTGCTCATCGAAATTGCAGCCCAGATGGCCGCCGCGAACGAGGACGCCGACACGGCCGACAGCGCAGCGGTCACGGCGGCGATCAATACCGGGTGCCGGCGACGCAGCGGGAGCAGGCACAGCGCGACTGCGCCGAGGACGAAGTCCAGAAGGATCAGACCGCCGAGCAGATTTTCCGACACCTGGGCGTCGGAGAATGCCCCCGAATAGTCGGCGAACACCAGAACCAGGATGACAAAGGAAGCCAGGGCGGTCGCGAGGTACCGCCAGATGCGCGACCAGGGCCGCAGTCGCGGAGCCTGTCCGGAGTCGATCGCGTTGGTTTCGGTGGGAGGAGGCCGGGGGATCATTCTCCCCAGCGTACGGTCGTGCTTCCAGCCCGGCCTCCACCCGTGGTCTGCTTCGCCTGCAACTAAAAGTAGAGACGACGAAGGCCCCGGGGCTGATCCGCCCGTGCGGGGCCACCGCAACCATGGAGGAATGATCAACGCAGAACAAACTCGCGAAGCCCTGGAACGGAGTAGGTCATGATCCTGGGAATTATGGTCGTCTGTGAAATTGGGTTCTGGGCTGTCATCGTGCTCGGATTGTTCACCCGCTACATCCTGAAAACACCGCGCGTTTAAAACACCGCGCGTCTAAAACTCCGTGCTTCGGTCTCGCCCTGCTCTCGATGGCTCCCGTCATCGACCTCGTGCTCCTCATCACGACCGCCGTGCATCTTCGGTCGGGGGCCGAGGCGGAGTGGGCCACCGACCGCGGAAATACTGGAATTAGCTCGACCACGGTACACATTCGCCTCGCGCCGCGTAACGTTGGACAGCCCACCAGAAAGCCGCACGATGACGCACAGCCCGACGCACAGCCCGACGAACACCCCCGACACCGGCCTGAGCGCCGCGAGCACCGAGGCCCTGAGCGTGCGCGCCCTGTACGAAATTCTCGAACAGCGATTCAACGGCAAGACCTGGTCGCTGAACGAAATGGCGATCGGATACACCAACGATGTCGGCTACATCGGCCGCCTGCTGCTCGCCCACGACGGAACCTGGCCGATCGACGGAGACGCGACCGCCGAACTGACGCACAAGCTGGCGGAATCGCTCTGGTGGACCTTCGTGCTGGCCAGCAAGCTCGACATTGATATCGACCAGGCGTTCAGTGAGACCATGAGCACTATTCGCACCAACCTGGAAGCCACGATCGAACGAACCGCGCTTTAGGGAAACATTCCTGCGCCTCAAGCGTTGGGTTTCACATGAAGACGATTGTGTATAGCGAAACCGGTGACCCGTCCGTGCTCCACTTGGTTGATCGGCCGGTGAGTGAGCCCGGAGCCGGCGAAGTGCGCGTGCGAATCGCGGTGGGCGGGGTGAATCCGACCGACTGGAAGTCGCGCCGTGGCGCGCGCCCGGGGGAATCCCTCGCGTTCCCTGACGTGGTCCCGAACCAGGACGGTTCCGGGCTCGTCGACGCGGTCGGCTCCGGTGTCTCGAATGTGGCCGTCGGCGATCGCGTCTGGCTCGCCCTCGCCGCCTACCAGCGGGCCGCCGGCGGAACCGCCCAGGAGTACGCCGTGCTCCCGGCAGAACGCGTCTTTCTGCTGCCCTCCTCGGCGAGTTTTGACCAGGGCGCGTGCCTTGGTGTGCCAGCGATCACCGCTTACCGGGCGCTCACTGTCGCCGAGGATGGACCGCGGCGGCTGCATCCCGGCGCGCTCGACGGCAGGATCGTGCTCGTCGCGGGTGGTGCAGGCGCCGTCGGCCATGCCGCCATCCAGCTCGCCCGCTGGGCAGGAGCGACCGTGATCACGACGGTGAGCGGGCCGCCCAAGGCAGAGCTCGCGGCGGCAGCCGGCGCACACCATGTGCTTACCTACACCGCCCCCGATGTCGCCGCTGAAATCCGAGCCATCGCACCCGACGGCGTCGACCTCATCGTCGAGGTAGCCCCGGCCCAGAACTCCGAACTCGACCTGGCGGTCATCCGCAACCGCGGATCGATCGCCGTCTACGCCAACAACGGCGGCGACCAGATGACCCTCGACGTGCGTAAACACTTCAGTCTCAACGTGCGCTACCAGTTCGTCCTGCTCTACACAGTGGGCATCGAGGTCGTGCAGCAGGCCGCTGCCGCCATCAACGAAGCCCTCGTTGACGGCGCTTTGCCCGTCGGATCGGATGCGGGACTGCCGCTGCACCGCTTCGAACTGGCCCACACCGCGGATGCCCACGCCCTCGTCGAAAGCGGGGTCACCGGAAAGGTGCTCATCGACGTATCGCGGGCCTGACAGCGCGAAAGCCCCCTCGCCGCGAACGGTGAGGGGGCTTTCGAGTTCAGACTCTAGTACTCGCGGCGCGGAGCGCGCGGCGGGCGGTCGCCCTGCTCGGCGGAGCGTGAGGCTCCGCCCTTGTCGGCACGCAGCTCGATCAGCTTGCCGCTGATGCGGGTGTTCTCCAGCTTGGAGAACACGTCGCCCGCGAGGTCAGCGGGAAGCTCGACCAGGGAGAACTCCGGCAGAATCTTGATGTGGCCGAAGTCGTCGCGGCTCAGGCCACCCTCGTTGGCGAGGGCGCCGACGATCTGACGCGGCTCCACCTTGTGACGCTTGCCGACCTCGATGCGGTACTGGGCCATCGGCTTGCCGCTGGAGCGAATCGGGCGTTCGCTGCGCACCGGACGATCGTCGCGGGCGCCGTAGCTGCCCCGATCGTCCCGGCCGCCACGGTCGTCGCGACCAAAACGGTCTGAGCGGTCGGGTCGGTCCGACCGACCGCCACGCTCGGGACGATCGCCGCGCTGCTCGGAGCGTTCGACCCGCTCGTCGCGTTCGAGGCGCTGCTGGGCGCGAACATCCTCGGCTGAGAGCAGCAGGGGCGTCTCGCCCTGTCCGACGACGGCGAGGGCCGCAGCCACATCGACCTCGGGCACGTCGTGGTGCGACACGTAGTGCGCGATGATGTCGCGGAACTTGCTGATCCGGTCGGTCTCGTCGAGCGCCGCGGTGATGGCGTCGTCGAAGCGCGTCAGGCGCGTCACGTTGACGTCCTCAACGCTCGGCAGCTGCATCTGGGTCAGCGGCTGGCGGGTGGCCTTCTCGATCGCGGAGAGCAGGCGACGTTCGCGCGGCGTGACGAAGCTGATCGCTGCGCCCGAGCGGCCAGCACGGCCGGTACGGCCGATGCGGTGCACATACGACTCGGTGTCAATCGGAATGTCGTAGTTGACCACGTGGCTGATGCGCTCGACGTCGAGGCCGCGAGCGGCGACATCCGTTGCGACGAGAATGTCGAGCTTGCCGCTCTTGAGCTGGTTGATGGTGCGTTCGCGCTGCACCTGCTGCACGTCACCGTTGATCGCCATGGCGGAATAACCGCGCGCACGCAGCTTCTCGGCCAGCAACTCGGTCTCGTTCTTGGTGCGGGCGAAGATGATCATGCCCTCGAAGTTCTCAACCTCGAGAATGCGGGTGAGCGCATCGAGCTTCTGCGGGTACGACACCAGCAGGTAGCGCTGGGTGGTGTTCGCGCTGGTCGTGGTCTTGCTCTTGACCGTGATCTCTTCGGGATCGTGCAGGTACTTCTTGGAAATGCGGCGAATCTGAGCCGGCATCGTGGCCGAGAACAGTGCGACCTGCTTGTCGTCCGGGGTATCGGCGAGAATCGTCTCGATGTCCTCGACGAAGCCCATGTTCAGCATCTCGTCGGCCTCATCGAGCACCAAGAACTTCAGCTCTGAGAGGTCGAGGGTGCCCTTGGCGAGGTGGTCCATGATGCGACCGGGAGTACCGACGACGATGTGCACCCCACGGCGCAGGGCCGACAGCTGCTGGCCGTAGCCCTGTCCGCCGTAGACCGGCAGCACGTGCACGCCGCGCATGTGGGCGGCGTACTTCTCGAACGCCTCACAGACCTGCAGCGCGAGCTCACGCGTGGGCGCAAGCACGAGGGCCTGCGGGTTCTTTTGGGACAGGTCGAGCCGGTTCAGAATCGGCAGCGCGAACGCGGCCGTCTTACCGGTGCCGGTCTGGGCGAGTCCGACAACGTCGCGGCCCTCCAGCAGCGGGGGAATAGTGGCGGCCTGAATGGCCGAGGGGGTTTCGTAGCCGACGGCTTTGAGCGCCTTGAGCATGGCGTCATTGAGTCCGAGATCGGCAAATGTCTTGGTTGCAGTGGCAGTTTCTGCCTCGTTCTGCGCTGTGGTGTCTGGTGCGGTCATACTACCAACGGTAGTCGAAGACAGGGCCCCCGGTGTAAAGGCTCGTCGACGACCCTTAAAGCGGATGCCCGGGGCCGCACCATCCGCTTTCTTCCGCCGACGTCTGCTCGTCTGGGCCATCCGGACCGCGGCCAACGGGGTCGGTATCGGACCGGTCTGGAAACGGTCGACGGCGGTCACCCCGGGGCTAGTTCACAGCACGGGCGCCTCTGTGAGACTGGACCCATGGAACAACGCGTGAACTTCATTACCCTGGCCACGAGCGACCTCGAGGCCGTACGCACGTTTTATCGCGACGGCCTCGGCTGGACGCCGCTCGTGGACGTTCCCGGTGAGATCGTGTTCTTCCAGGTCGGACCCGGCCTGATGCTTGGGCTCTTCGATGCCGAGAAATTCGACGCAGACCTGCAACTCGAACACACGACCACCGGCGCGACCGGCGTCACCCTCTCGCACAACCTCGACAGCCGGGACGAAGTCACCACAACGGTTGCGGCGATGGCGGCCGCCGGCGGTACCGTACTGAAACCCGCTCAGGACGGCGCGTTCGGCGGCATCTTCCACGGCCACGTCGCCGACCCGAACGGCGTCATCTGGGAGATCGCGCACAACCCCGGCTGGCACGTCGACGACGATG
This sequence comes from Cryobacterium sp. Hh38, assembly GCF_004403235.1. Classification (NCBI taxonomy): domain Bacteria; kingdom Bacillati; phylum Actinomycetota; class Actinomycetes; order Micrococcales; family Microbacteriaceae; genus Cryobacterium; species Cryobacterium sp. Hh38. The sequence goes on from NZ_SOHD01000022.1 coordinate 32,708, forward strand.
GAACCGTCTCGTTCGGCTAGGGCCTAAGCCTTCAGGAACGCGATTGCCGCCTCGCGGAAGGCGCGTGACGTTGGCGCGTTGAAGTGATTGCGGCCCGGAATCTCAAAGAAGCCACCGTTCGGCGTCACCTCGGCCAGCGCGCGCGACGCATCGAGAATGCTGTCTTCGCTTCCGGTCGCAAACAGCAGTGACTGCTCTGGGGCGTTCGCGGCTCCGGGCTGCGGGCCGCCGCGCATACCCTCGACGAGGGCGACGAGGGCCGCGAGATCGTTGCCCGGCAACGCCTTCGCCATCGTGAGGTAGGCGCCGGTGAGCCGGTCGGTGACGTCGACTCCGTGTTCGAGGTGGGCGCGGGCATCCGCTATCTGAAAGCGTTTGAGCGGGTCACCGTCGGGGATGCCGCCAAGAACGGCGTGCGTGATGCGGCCGCCGAGATCGCGGGCGGCCTGCCAGCCGACCCGTGCACCGAGTGAGTAGCCGACGTAGCGCACCTCGGTGAGCAGGTACGCGTCGAGTACGGCTTCGACGTCGGCGACGAGCAGCTCCATCGTGTACGCGTCGGGGGAGTGCGGCTTGTCGCTGGCGCCGTGGCCGCGCTGGTCGATGCCGATCACGTGAAAGCCAGCCCGGGTCAGGTCACGGGTCCATCCCGTGGCGTGCCAGTTGGCGATCGCACTCGAGGCGAAGCCGTGCACGACGAACACGGTCGGGTGCTCCGGGTCGCCGAGCTCGTAGGTGGCGAGCTGCACGCCGTCCGGCGACAGAACGAAAAGGTGCTCGGGGGCGGTTCGGTGCGACATTCCCCCATTTCACCACGGATGCCGCGGCCCTGGTTCCCCAGAGCCGCCCGGACTAGTGAGTTCTCGCCGACGTCCCATCGATCCAGACTCGTACCCGCGCGTCACGCATATTCTAATAAATAATATAGATAAGTAAACAATACGTTTACTCAAAAATATATTGTTTTAGTTATGGACCTTTCTGCGAATCCCTTTAGGCCTGGTGCTGGAAGAGTTCCGGCGGTACTTGCTGGTCGGGCCGCCCTCCTAAGCGAATTCCGAACCCGGCTCTACCGGGCGCGAGAATCCGGCGAGGGGGAACGACCTTGGATTCTGTCCGGGCTCCGCGGAGTGGGTAAGACCGTTTTGCTCAATCAGCTGGGACGTGATGCGGCCGATCTCAAGCTCATCTTCGTTAAGGTTGAAGCCTCGAGGAGTCAACCCTTGGCCGCCGCATTGGCCAAGGAACTGTACTTGGCTCTGCGCCGTCTCCTCTTGACTTCAGACCGTGCTCGGGCGCTGTGGTCGAGAGCTGCAAGTGTTCTGAATTCGTTCCAAGTGCGGGTTGACCCGTCTGGCACCTACTCCTTCGCATTCGACATCGAACCCGAGCGCGGTGTTGCCGACAGCGGAGATTTGGCCGTTGACCTGCAGGAGCTGTTGGAAACTGTCGGACTGGCCGCCCGTGAAGCAAACTCGGTTCTCATTTTGGCAGTCGATGAACTTCAAGAAGCATCAACCGAGGACCTCGCCGCGCTGAATGTTGCCCTGCACAACCTCGGGCAGGATGTATTTCCCGTCCCGGTCGTCTTTGTCGGAGCCCGGCTACCTTCCCTCCCCGCGGTGCTCGCCGATGCGACGAGCTACGCGGAGCGGCTCTACGATTACCGACAGATCGGACTGCTGGACACGGCCGCAACCATGGACGCGCTCACTGGCCCCGCACGCGCTCACGGAGTCGCGTGGGATGTCGATGCCCTGGACTCCGCGGTGACAGCCACCGGTGGGTACCCCTATTTCATCCAAGCGTGCGGAAGTCATGTGTGGTCCGTTCGGGCAACAGACATTATCAGCCTGGACGATGCCCGAATCGGCATTGAGGCGGCACGAATTGAGGTAGAACAGGGGCTCTACCAATCGAGATGGGGACGAGCGACCCCCACCCAGCGTGCCTTTATGTCGGCGATGGCAGTCGATGACGATGCCCCCTCGTCCATGGCCGAACTCGTCACCAGGCTTCAAAAAAAGCGCACCACCGATCTTTCCGTCAACCGTCGAGACCTGATCCGAAGTGGGCACATTTACACGCCCGAACGGGGTTATGTCGCCTTTACAGTGCCCGGCATGTCCGGTTTCATCGTCCGACAAAGCGACTAACCGTTTCGTTGATGCCGGCGCGCCGGTTCCCCGGATTCGCTCGAACTGCCCTATTCGCAGTGGTGCGCGAAGACTATTCTGGGCGACAAACAGGCCGTCCACGCCCGGTGGGTCGCGTGCTGCGGAACGCCCTGCCACTGGCCCTCCAGCATCAAGGACAAGCCCATGTCTATGACCATGAATGCGCTGCAAATCAAGTCGTTCGATACCCCGGACGAACGGCGCGCGCCGGAGAAGACCGTTCTGGGAGTGAACCACTTCAGGCCGTATACGATCGGCCGCATGACGATGCAGCCTGGCTGGAGTTGGTCCGAGTGCATCCAACCCGTGGTGCACACCGATTCCTGCCAGCTGGTCCACGTCGGCTATGCCATTTCGGGAACGCTCGAGACCGTGCTCGATGACGGCACCACGGCCACCATCACGGCCGGTGACGCCTATCCGATCCCGTCGGGACACAACGCGCGGGTAGTCGGTGACGAGCCGTTCATTGGCATCGAGTTTGAGTGCGCCGGGGTGTTTGGCGTGCCAACGAGCTGACCCAGCGTGTTCACCGATCGAGAGGATGCCGGGCGCCAGCTGGCCGCCCGGCTCGAGTACCTGCGACCCAGCGACCCCGTCGTCGTCGGCTTGCCGCGCGGGGGAGTGCCAGTGGCGTTCGAAGTGGCGGGGGCGCTGCACGCTCCGTTGGACGTCATCGTGGTGCGCAAGCTCGGCGCCCCGATGGATCCTGAGGTGGCCATGGGCGCCATCGGCGAGGACGGTGTGCGGGTGCTCAACGACGACGTCCTCCGGCAGGTTGGCGTGAGGGCGGCAGCCCTGAGCACGGTCGAACAGCGGGAACGGGCACAACTCGAAGCCAGGGAAACCCTGTTTCGTGGCGGTCGGGAGCGGGTCGCGCTCCAGGGTCGGGTGGTGATCATCGTGGATGACGGCATCGCAACGGGTGCCACCGCGCGAGTCGCCTGTCAGGTGGCTCGACGGCTCGGCGCTTTCCGGGTGGTGGTGGCAGCCCCCGGTTATGCTGGAGACACATTTTAGCGAGCGGGAGCACTCAGTGAACGAGAACACATCCGGGCCCAGCCCGCAGGTCATTGAGGGCGTTTTCGACCTCGCCCGCGACGGCCTGACCGGTCCGCTGGGTGAAATGCTCGACGCCGGGGTGCCCATCAATATGGTCAACCCGCGCGGAGACACGCTGTTGATCGTCGCGGCCTATCAGCAGCACCCCGAGACCGTCGCTGACCTGCTTCGCCGCGGGGCGGACGCATCCGCAATTAATGCGATGGGCCAAACCGCCATCTCGTGCGCGGTCTTTCGCAACAATGAGGCGATTCTGCGATTGCTCCTGGAAGCGGATGCCGACCCTCGCCTCGGCACACACAGTGGCGTCGCCATCGCCGACCAGTTCGGGCTGCCGCGCATGCGCGAGATCATCGAGTCGTACCCGCGCGACTGAAAGCCAGGAAGGGCGCCTCCCGAAGGGGAGACGCCCTGGCTGCTAAGCGGTTTGGTTAGCGGCCGAGTCCGAGATCGCCGAGAACGTCGTTGACGATCGAGTCGACCGAGCCGTCGATGTCACCGCTGTCGATGTCGCCGCCATCAACGCCATCGATGTCGGTGCCGTTACCGGCGTCGACCGGAGCCTCGATCGGTGCTACCACGTCGGTGCCGTTCCCGACGGATGCGTCATTGCCGACCTCGTTGCCCGAGGCGACATCGCCGATGTCGTTCGTGAGCGAGTCGTCAATGAGCGGGCCGTTGACGACGCCACCGTTGCCGACGCCGCCGACGGAGGTGTCGTTGCCGAGCACACCGTTGCCCGTTGCCTCGTTGCCGGAGAGGTTGAACAGGCCACCGATGATGTCCAGGCGGTTCTGTTCGGAGGAGTTGTCGGTGCTCGTGCTCGTCGTGGTGCTCGTGCTGTCGCCGGTGAAGGCCTGCGCGGGAGCGACGAAACCACCGATGATGAGAGCGGATGCCGCGGCGCCGGTGAATCCCAGCGCCGTGATCTTGCGAACGTTCGTGTGCTTCGTGATCGTGTTCATGAGAGCTCCTAATCGTTGTTCTGTTCCAGCCTCGAGTTGTTTTCGGGCCGCACAGATGGTCCGGAGCCCCGGCGATCCGGGTTTGGTTGACTCCCCCACAACGGGGGCCGTGAACCGTACGGCACGCTCATGTTGCGACCGCAGATCGCCGCGACGAGCGGCATCCACTCGCCGTCGCGGCAAAACCTGAGAAGACGCTGGCAGCCGTACTCTGAAAGAGAGGCAGTGTCGGAAGCGGCAGCAGGCAGGATGGCAGCACCTGCGGTGGCTCAACTCCCAAGTGGCCCGGTGGCAGGCGGTTCGGTCGGTCCAGCCAGGCGAGCACCTGCGGTACGCATATGCGTCACCATTGCGGTGGCGGCCGCTTCGGAATCACCCGCGGCGATAGTCTCATAGACGGCGGTGTGTTCCACAATGGCCAATCTTGCGTGCTCGTTGTCTTGAACAGACCGGTCCGACCAGACACGCAGGAGCGAGCGGATGTTCTGCAGCAGATCCAGAAGTGCCGTGTTGTCGGTGCTCTGCGCCAGTTCCAGATGAAACTGGAGATCAGCCTCGACGAACGCCGAGAGGTCGGATGCGGACAGTCGCATTTTCTCCAGATGGCCGTGCAGACGCGCGATCGCAGCGGGGGGCATCCGTTCGGTGGCGCGGTCGGCGTCTGCGGATCCGACGTTCATTTCTGGCATGATGGTCGTCTTGGCGACTGGATCGTTGATGAGCCCCTCGTCCTCGGACACGAATCGGGCGGTCGAATTGTTGCCGTCGGGCGAGCCATCGACCCGGAACGGGTGGGTCAACGTGTGTCCATTCTCGAGCCCCTGTCGGTAGCGATCGCCACCGCCCAAAAGGGCCGCATAACCATCGGTACCCGTGTTCTCATCACCGGTGCCGGTCCGATCCGCATCATCACCGCGCAGGTCGCTCGTGCCTATGGGACCAGCGAGATCATCATCTCGGATGTGAGCCCCGCACGCCGAGCGCAAGCGCTGCTCGTTGGTGCGACCCGAGCAATCGATCCACTTGTCGAAGACATCGCGACGCTTGGACTCGCGGTGGACGTATTTGTGGATGCCTCGGGTGCAGCGAGCGCCGTACAATCGGGCCTGCGAGCCGTTCGCGCCGGGGGAATCGTCGTGCTCGTCAGAATGGGCGCGGGGGAAATTGCCCTGCCGATTTCCGTCATCCAGAACCGTGAACTCATCGTCACGGGCATCTTTCGGTACGCCAACACCTGGCCGACGGCCATCGACTTGGTGAGTCGAGGCCTCGTTGATCTGGATTCCCTCGTCACCGGCCATTTCGACCTCGACCAGGTTGACGCCGCCCTACGTTCGACGACACAACCGGGTGTTCTGAAATCCATCGTGACCCCCAACCCGACCGCGCGATGACGGCGGCACCTGAGCGACCGGTGCTCCTGCCGAGCAACCAGCCAGCGAACCGGTTCTACGCCGGTGGGCCAAAAATTCGCGCCTTCCGGCACGAGGAAGGAAGCATCGATCATGTTCCCGAAGATTGGGTTGCATCGACCACGACGATTTTCGGTGAAAAGGACATTGGGCTGACCGAGCTTCCAACCGGGGAACGACTCCGCGACGCTGTTCTCGGTGACCCGGTCGGTTGGTTGGGCCGTGACCACCATACACAGTTCGGTGCCGGTGTCTTTATCGTTGAGGTGCAGGAGCCCGAAGACATGTCCGTGCTGCTGGAGTGGAAAGGCTTTGCGTTCGATGGGCCGCGGCACGGTCATCTCGGGATTGGCGTCGAGAAAGCTTTGGAGGCGACCGACCGTCAGGGGTGGTCGTTGGCGGAGCTCGAAACGCTCCTCGTGCACGCTGGCACCGGCGCGCACACCCTGGTGCCGCAGGCCGGATCCTACTTTCGTGCGGAATACAGGTCGGTAGCGGGGAGACCGTGCTGGAGGCAGGCGTCAGCATTCTCGTGATCCTCTCGGGGAGCGGGCAGCTCACCGCGGCGAACGGGTCCCACGCCGTTCTCGCGCCGGGGCTCACGATTCTCACGCCGCACAACATCGGTGAGCTCACCATAACCGGTGAGCTGACGCTGCTGCGGTGTCATCCGCCGATGCCCGATCAGGCGCGATAATCAGATCTCATCCGAGGAGCAGCGGCGGCGTCAGCCGAGTAGGTCGACCACGCGGTCGCGCAGCAGGTTGCTGCGCTCGGTGAAGCTGCGCTGCCGGCGCACGTACTCGGCCTTGCCCGCGGCAGTTTCGACCGCTACCGGCTCATAGCCCCAGGCGCTCAGGTCGTAGGGGGAGGCCTCCATGTCGAGCTGGCGGATGTCGCGCGCAAGCTCGAAGGCGTCCAGCAGGACCTCGCCGGGAACCAGGGGGCCGAGCTTGATCACCCACTTGTAGATGTCCATGCCGGCGTGCAGGCAGCCCGGCTGCTCCAGCACCGGCTGGTTCTCCCGCGACGGTTGCAGCTGATTGAGTGGCAGGGCCGCCGGGGTGAAGAACCGAAACGCGTCGAAGTGGCTGCAGGCCACGCGGTTGCCGTCGACGACGGCGTCGGTGTCGCTCTGGCCGAGGCGCAGCGGCGCGACGTGCCGGTGCTCACCCTGGCGGTAGACCATCGCCCACTCGTGCAGTCCGAAACAGCCGAAGTGGGCTGGCCGCTGCCGGGTCGCGGTGAGGAGTGTTCCGATGAAGCGGATGACGCGCTCATTTTTTGCGGAGAAGGCGGCGGCATCCACCTGGCTGGCGCTGCCCGTGCTGCGGTACCACTTCCACGTTGCGCGGGGCAGATCGGCCGCGCCCTGGAGCAGCACGCCGGCGCCGGGATGCCAGCGGCGCAGCAGGCCCGGGCGAAATGGATAGTACGTGAACAGAAAATCGTCGACCGGATGTGTCTGGCCGGTTGCCGCGCGCTCTCGGCGGCCGCGAGTGAAGGCGTCGGCGCGTTCCTCGTGAACCTGCTCGCGGCCCCGCCACTCGTCGGTCTCGAGCTCCTGGGTCTGGTCAGTACGTCGCACCCGTCGACACTACGCCGTCAACCCTGAAGATGCTGGCTGCCCAGGCCGACGGCGGGCAGCAGGACGACTGGCGTTGGAACTTCTACATCAACGTCGTCATCACCGTGGTCGCTATTGTCGGCGCGGCGGTCTTCGTCAGCCACGTCACGCGCACGGGCCCGCGACCGAAGCTCGATATTCCCGGAACCCTGCTGGTCTCCGGAGGCCTATTCGGTCTGGTCTACGGATTCTCCAATGCGGAGACCGACGGTGGGACTTCATCCTGACCTGGGGCACGCTTGTGGTGGCCGGGATTCTGCTGGTCGCGTTCGTGCTTCGGCAACGCAAGGCGGCGCATCCTCTTCTGCCAATGGCCATCGTGCTGGAACGCAACCGCGCGGCCGCCTACATTTCGATTCTCATCTCTGGTGCGGGTATATTCGGCGTCTTCCTGTTCGTGACCTACTTTCTGCAGACCTCACTGCAGTATTCGCCGATGCAGACCGGTCTGTCGTTCCTGCCGATGATCGCCATGCTCGTGCTGGCCGCGCAGCTGTCGACGAACATTTTCGTGCCTCGATTCGGGCCCAAGGTACTGGTGCCGATCGGCATGGCCCGCGGCGCGATCGGCATGGTGTATCTCACACACCTCGATTTGAACAGCGTCTACGCGGTCGATGTGCTGCCGCCGCTGATGATCATCGGGCTTGCGATGGGAACGATCATGCCCGCCTCCATGCAGACCGCGACGCTCGGCGTCGACGGCCAATTCGCGGGGGTCGCCTCGGCGATGGTCAACACCAGCCAGCAGATCGGCGGTTCCCTCGGAACGGCGTTGCCTAATACCCTCGCCGCCACTGCGGCCACCAACTACGTCGCCGATCACCTGCCCGCAACGGCCGCGGTTGCCGCCCAGGCTGCTGTTGACGGCTATGCCGTGGCTGACTGGTGGGGTGCAGGGTTCTTCTTGGGCGGTGCGATCATCGCGGCCTTGCTGTTTCGTCGCATCGGGCACGGCATCTCGCTCCGCTACTGACCTTTGTAGAAAGCGGATGCCTCTGTCGAGGCGCGAAGAACGAGTGATCGAGACCCACGTCAGGAATCTCGATCAGCGGTAGGCCTACTTTTCCCAGTGGGGTTTCTCGGCTGGGGTGGCGGCGCGGTTTTGGCCGGCGGGGCGCCAGGTTTGGGTGGGGTCGAAGATGAGGGGTCCGCGGACCCAGGGGCGTCCGTGTCGCATGTCGATGTTCCATCCGGATGTTTCGATGCTGGCATGCGCGGCGTTGCAGATGAGAACGGCGTTGTCGATATTTGTCAGACCTTCCTTATTCCAGGGAATAACGTGGTGAGCCTGCGTGAGGTGGGGTGGCACGGTGCAGCCGGGGATGACACAGCCACCATCACGGGCCGCTAATGCTCGGCGTTGGCTGTTGGTGAAGAATCGGTTGGTGGTGCCGAGGTGCACAACCTGACCCTGGTGGCCGAACAACACGGGCTGATAGCCGCCGGCGCAGACGAGTTCTTCGACTTGTTTGACGCTGAGGGGACCGTTGATGCCGTCGATCCAGCCGGCGCCGCGCCCGGCGAGGAGGTCGTCGATGTGGATGTGCACCAGCACCGTTGGTGCCGCGCCGCCCATCGTCGGGGTTCCCGGCTGTCGAGCGGCCGCTTCGAACACCGCGCGGAGGATGCCGGCCTGCTTCTCACCAATCGAGCGGATGTCGCCGGGTTCCTGCGGGCAAGGACTGAGCACCTGGCCGTCGCTTGCTCCAGCCTGCTCGTCGCGGCCTGCGTGCCGGCCATGCTGGCTGTCGGTCTGCCCGTCGGTCATCGCCGCTGCCGTCGTTGCCATGGACTTATCAAGGTACTCGGAACGACGCAGCACATCCGTCGTCGACAGCACCCGGGCGCCATCAACAACCCGGCCCACACCCTCCAGCGCAAGCAACATGCTCAAGGACTCGTCATCACCGAGCAGCCCGAACGACACCCCGCCCAACGCCGCCAACAACGCATCCCGCGCCTGCTCCACCGCCACAATCACAGGGTTCACACTGACCTCGCTCGGGTTTTCCATGAACATGGGCGCCATTGCCTCCTTCCCATGATTGTAGCCCAAACCGAACACAAAAGCGAGAGAAGCTCAGGTAAATTTCTACACGAATTTCGGTGCTACAGCGAATTGGCGGAGCTTCCCCCGCGCTGGAAGGCCCTGAATCACGTTCAATTGAAAGGTTCGTGCCCTCGGAAGCGTTGCGGTGACGCGAAAGACAAATAAAAATAACTATCGAAACTCTGTCACCATTTTATGCAGGGCAGATTCGGGCGATTGGAATGGCGTCCCGATCCACAAACAGCGTGCGCGGGCATGCCGGGCCCATGTTGCGAACGCGCTCCCAGCTGTTTGACAGGCCAGGACCAAGAACAGTGCGCGCCGGCGCAGCCCGACGGCTGGCGCAGAAGACTGTAGGGGCACCGGCGCAACGCAGCCGCAACGCGGCCGCAACGGGAACCGCAACCGCCGGCAAAGTGGCCGCGCAGGCGCAGGAGTGCCCCGGACGCGCAGGCCCAGGCGGAGCCCTCCAGCTTCGGCGTTACGCGGCCAGGGGAGTGAGCTCCACACTCCAGCGGATGGCGCGGACGCCGGCCCGGGTGCCGTGCGGCTCGCCGCCGTGGCCGCACAGGCGGCGGCACTCCACGAGGTCCGCGGCTGGGGTGATGTGCGGGTCGCGGCAGGAGCTGTCGTAGCCGGTGTAGTCGATTTCAAGCAAGAGTTCGTCGTCGGTCATGGTTGTGGTTCCACTTCAGCGGGGCATCTCGTCGGAGCTGCCGGGCGAATGCACCTACCGGAGCAGGCGTTTGCCTCGAATTGATCGTGCGCGAATTGGTGGCACGCGATCAGGATCGAAACCCGATGTCACTCTCCGGCGATGCTGACGGAGCTGGTCTATGCGTACGAGGCTAGGTCGCCCGGGTACGGATTGTCTGCAAGAAGGCGAAAATGTTTCAGTTCGTTACCTGATGGAAATGCCTCTTGCCCATTTCGGGTAGCGGGTAACGATTTGCGCGCGCCAGCGTTGGTCCCAGTATGACTATTCCGCTGTCCATTCTTGACCTCGCTCCGATTGCCCCTGGGGAGACCGCTCGAGAGAGCTTTGCGGCGAGTGTCGCGCTGGCCCAGACCGCCGAAAAACACGGGTATGCGCGCGTCTGGTATGCGGAGCACCACAATATGCCGACGATCGGATCGTCGGCGACCAGCATTCTGATCGGCCACGTTGCTGGGCAGACCAGCACCATTCGGCTCGGATCCGGCGGCGTCATGCTGCCCAACCACTCGCCGCTCGTGATCGCCGAGCAGTACGGCACTCTCGCCGAGCTCTACCCCGATCGCATCGACCTGGGCCTTGGACGGGCGCCCGGCAGCGACCAGACCACCGCTCGGGCGATGCGACGCGATCCGCGTGCCTCCGACCAGTTTCCCCAGGACGTCATGGAACTGCAGGCTTACCTGCGCGGCCAGTCGATCGTGCCCGGTGTGCAGGCGGTTCCCGGAGCCGGCACCAACGTTCCGCTGTACATTCTCGGCTCCTCGCTGTTCGGCGCCGGTCTCGCCGCCGCACTCGGCTTGCCCTACGCCTTCGCCTCGCACTTCGCGCCCGACGCGCTTCACGAGGCCATCGCGCTCTACCGCCGCGACTTCAGGCCCTCGGAGCAGCTCGCCGCCCCGCACCTCATTATTGCCGCCAACGTGATCGCGGCCGATGAGAAAGCGGATGCTGTGGCGCAGTTTGACACGACCCGTCGCATCCGGGTGCGCGGCATGCTCTCCCGCGGACCGGCCACGCCCGAGTACAGCGACGACCAGATCGACGTCTTCCTGACCACCCCGGAGGGCCGGAACATCGCCAACATGATGCGCTACTCGGCCGTCGGAACGGCGGACGAGGTGCGCGCCTACCTCAAGGAATTCGCCGAGGGAACCGGGGCCGATGAGCTCATTCTGGCCCACCAGTCGCCGCTGATCGAGGAACGCCTGCGGTCGGTCGAGCTGACCGCCGATGCGATGAATCTTGTCGCGGCCTAGATTGGCCTGATGACTCCGGACGCGCTCGTCGACCTGTGTCTGAGCCTGCCTCAGGCTGTTGAGACCTTTCCGTTCGGCGAGGAGACGAGCGTGTTCAAAACCAGCGGCAACGGCAAGATTTTTGCCCTTGCTGCCCTGGCCGGCGACCCGCTGACGGTCTCACTAAAGTGTGATCCGGAGGAAAGCCGCGCACTGCGTGAGGAGTTTCCCGCGTGGATCACGCCGGGGTATCACCTCAATAAGAAGCACTGGATCACGATTGTGCTCGATGGCCATGTGCCCCGCGAGCTCGTCGAGGAGCTGCTGCGGGATAGCCACGCTCTCGTGCGGCCGAGAGTTCCCCGGGCGCAGCAACGTCCCAACGTTGACGAGACGTGAGTTACAGGCCGTTGAAATCAGGTCGAGACTCACGGGTCGGCAAACGGATGCCGCCAAATCACACCTCGGCGAGCGGTTCGCCCAGTGGGTCGGCCGCGCCGAGGTCGGCCAGCGCCATGCCGCCGACCGGGAGGCCGGCCCAAGACAGCAGGGTCCAACCGTCCTCTGGCGAGCCGGTGAGCTCGACCACACCGGTGTTATCGAGCTCGTTCTCACTGGCGAAAGTGGGCGGCACGTTCTGGGCACGCGCGGCCGTCCACACCCGAATCGCCGCGCCGTGGCTGAACACCGCCGCCACTTCCGAGCGCCCCGCCGCCGCAGCAATGTCTACGTCGAACCGACGCAGGAAATCGTGGCCGTCGTGAGCACCCGGCATCCGCTTATCAAGATCGCCGGAACCCCAGGCCACCGCGGTCTCTAAATAGGCACGAACGGATGCCCGATCACGCAGACCCTCCAGCGACCCGGCTTCGATCTCGTGCAAACCCCCGGCGACCTGCAGCTCTAGACCGCGGTCGGCGGCGAGCGGATGCGCCGTTAGCTGGGTGCGCTGGAGCGTTGATACGAAGATGGCGTCGATCGGGTCGGAGCGCAGGGCATCGGGAATCGCAGCGGCCTGGCGCAGACCGAGATTGGTCAGGCCCGGACCGGGATGCGCGGTGTCGAGCCGCCCGAGAACGTTGCCGGGAGTCTGGCCGTGACGGATCAAAAGAAGTCGCATGGTCCCTCCAGCATAAGCATCGAGCCTGAATGGCGAGCGGTTCGCGGCGCGGGCACGCAGCCGACAGTGGCAGCATGGGACACACACCCACGACCGGTCAAACAGGAAGCAGCCCCATGACGATCATCAAAATCAACGCCATCACCGTGCCGAGCGATGGCGGCGACGAGCTCGCCCAGCGCTTCGCCGCCCGCGCCGGTGCCGTCGACGACCGCCCCGGTTTTGAGGGCTTCGAACTGCTCAAGCCGACCGACGACCGCCTGACCTGGCTCGTCGTGACCCGCTGGGCCGATGAGGAATCCTTTCAGGCCTGGCTCACCTCGCCGTCCTTCGCGCACGGGCACCGCAGCGAGACGCCGAAAGACGGCGAGCCGGCCGCGCGCCCGGTCGGTGTGAGCAGTGAGCTGTGGTCCTACGCCATCGCCGGTGGAACCGGGCGCTGACGATGTCTGGCGGCACGGCAGAAGCGGTCGCGCACCTCGGATAGTGCCTTAGATATCCGTGGCGATTTCGAACTTGGTCAGCAGGGGCGGGCCGGCCAGGACTGCTCCGAGGGGTGATTTTCCTGGCCCGGCTCGAAAGGTGCGGTAGGCGGCGTCGTGCTCCAGTGACGCCCACTTCTCCACGAGTACGAAGTGGGTGGGGTCTTCGGTATCGACGAGGACATCCACGCCAAGACATCCAGTGAAGGCTCTGGTAACGATGAGAGTCTCGTGCAGGATGTCAGGAGCGTCAGCGAGAGACTCGGTTTTCACATGGATGTCGAGAAAAGCAGTGATGGGCACGAAAAGCTCCTTGCGGTTGAGGATGGGACCACTATGCGTGATCTATTGAATCCGGAGGTGGATCGGGAGTGTCGCTTTCGAGCAGCTCGGTGATCGACCGGAGGGTTTCGGGGGAGACATCGCCGAGCATCCGGGCAGCGAAGCTCACCACGCGCGCAACGCGCAGGCTCTTCACGAAGGCGAGTTGAGCGTCGACCCGTTCGGGCAGGTCGCCATCGGAGCCGAGCATGTACTCCGGAGGGATGCGGAAGAACTCGGCGATTCCGGTGAGCAATGCCGGATCGGTGACGAGCGGTCCTTCGCCGGTGATCATGTACGCCCAGCGAGCTCGCGACAGGGTCAGGCCGCGTTCCTTGAGCCCCGCTTCGATCTGGCGATAGGTGTACGGAGTATTTCCTTCAGCGACGACGACGTCAAGCAGTAAGTTGAGTTTGCGCGCCAAATCCACCTGGGGGCTCACCTCGTCGGCGCCCCGCGCGACGGTCATCTGGTCACCCCGGCCAGAGCGGTGGTTCGGGCCTGCGTGCGCGCTTCGGCCAGGTCGATCACGGCCAGGTCGGCGGGGGACAGGGCCTGCCCGGGGCGCAATAGCAGACTGTCACGAATTTCGACGTGCCGCCGATAGAGGTGCACTCCGGGACTGCGCACGGTGAGTAGCTGAAGCGGTGACAGCTCTCGTTCGATACTGAGTTCGGGAGTGTCGGCCAGGAGGCGTTGCCACAGCGGCGTGATCTTCCAGAGCAGCACGCGGTCGCGGTAATTCTTTCGGGCGGCGGCCAGCCCGTCAGCGGATGGAGTGAGTCCCAAGCCGACCCCGAGACTGATCGGGGCGACGAGTAAGACCAGTCTCTGCACAGATTCACGCCACTCCGGCAAGACAAAGTTCGGATCGAGAGCTGTCTGTGAAGCACCGATGAGGCTGTTCACGGCATAGGTCAGAATGCACAGGCATCCGAGGATCATCAAGCTGAGGGCCGACCTGGTTACGGGTCTGGACTGGGTGCGCAAGTCAGTCAGACAGGCATAAGAAACCGAGACTGAGAAGAGTGCGATGGTGACCCAGGTCGTCGACGCGTAAGCGGTGTAGTCCCACCGGGCGATATACGACTGGGAGATGTTCTGCGTCAAGCGCCACTCGCTTGAGAAAAACAAGGTGGCTTGCAGTGAAATAATTATGCCCCCGACGAGTGCGGTGATCCTTCGTCGACTGCGCGTGATAGCAGAGCCGCTGACCGCCTCCTGGACCATCAGGTCGGCCAGCCCTACAGTGGCGATCGCCACAGCATGGAACAGAAAGTAGGTTGTATTTACGCCGCCCAGGATTGAATCTACAGCGTCGTACACGGGTTTTGGCTGCAAGCTCATGGTTAGGGCAAATGAAGACAAGAACCACAAAAGCGAGCGGCGACGCCCTCTGATGGCTGAAGGCAGGCAGAGGATCGCAGCTGTCCAGAGGATTCCGGACGCGGTAATGAGGATGGTCGCTTGCACTAGAGAACTCGTCCGAATCCGGTGGGGGTGCCCTGGACAGCTTCGGGTGCGTCCTGCAGCATGATGAGGGCCAATCGATCTCCGATGGCTTCGGCCAGGGCTTCCTGCTCATCGGTGAACTGGCTCCGCGACAGGGCGTAGGCGATCGCGTCGATCGGAATCAGGGGTGCCAGCAGCGCAATTCGTTCCGCAGAAATGAGTTCTTTCTCGTGATCGAGAATCATGTGACCGAACTCGTGGTTGAGGAATTGCTGGCGGTGCACCGGGGAGGTGGTTGGTGCCAAATGGATTCGCTCAAAGTTCTCACCGGCCACGGCGATCCACAGCCCGCAGAGCCCCGACTCCAGCATGCGGGGGGTCGCGCTCTGCACCACGATCTTTTTTCCACGCACCGATTCCATGTGCCGGTGCAGCAATTCAGCCGTCAGTGGGCGGGGCAGACCGAGGTCGGACACCATCGTGTGTGCCCGTTTCTGCCGTGCTTCGTAGCTCATACGATGCCCCCTGTTAGCCCATTAGCCTACCCCGCAGCGGGATCGGCCACCGCAAGTATGCACCGGCGCCCATATTGGGCTACGATAGACATGTCTAACGTGGGTTCTCGGGGGAGGATCGGCCAGGGCATCGCTCGATAATGGTGGCAACGCGGGGGCTCCAGTACCGGTTCTGCACACGGTACGACCACCATTCATCGAGCGGCCCCTGGCTCCACGTGGACATTGAGTCCTAAAATCGGGCAGACTCATCGGGCCGGGGCCCGCACACTAAGATTCGTTACGCCTCCTCGTCGGAGTGCCGATGCCCGCCGTTAAGCTGAGCCAATGAGCACTGAGCGAACGACTGCCGCCGAAATACTTGTCGAAGCGGCGCGCCCGGCTCGATCCCAGGCCCTGTTGGATGCCGTGACGAACTCCGTGGTGATCGCGGACGGCGCGATGGGCACCATGCTGCAGGAGCACAATCCCACTCTCGAGGACTACCAGCAGTTGGAGGGCTGCAACGAGATCCTCAACGTGAGCCGCCCCGATATCATCGCGGCCATCCACGACGTCTACCTCGCGACCGGCATCGACGCCATCGAGACCAACACCTTCGGCGCGAACTGGTCCAACCTCTCCGACTACGGCATTGAGGACCGCATTGAAGAGCTCGCCAGGCTCGGCGCGGAGATCGCCCGCACCAGCGCCGAAAATTTCGAAGCCCGCGACGGCCGGGTGCGCTGGGTGCTCGGCTCGATGGGCCCCGGCACCAAACTGCCCAGCCTCGGCCACACCACCTACGCCAACCTCAAGGCCACCTTCGCCGAGCAGGCGCTCGGGTTGATCCGCGGTGGCGCCGACGCGTTTTTGATCGAAACCTCGCAGGATCTGCTGCAGACCAAGAGCGCGGTGAACGGATGCAAGCAGGCCATTACCGAGACCGGCATCCGCTTGCCGATTTTCGTCGAGGTGACGGTGGAGACCACCGGAACCATGCTGATGGGCAGCGAGATCGGCGCAGCCCTGACGGCGCTCGAACCCCTCGGCATCGACGCGATCGGCCTGAACTGCGCCACCGGACCGACCGAGATGAGCGAGCACCTGCGCCACCTTTCCAAATTCTCCCGCGTTCCCGTCATCTGTATGCCGAACGCCGGCCTGCCGCAGCTGACCAAGACCGGCGCGAGCTACCCGCTCACCCCTGACCAGCTCGCCACGGCACACGAACAATTCGTGAAGGAATTCGGGCTGGGGCTGGTGGGCGGATGCTGCGGTACGACTCCCGCACACATGACCGCCGTGGTCGAACGGTTGCGTGGTGTCACCGTTAAACCGCGAACGCTCGAAGCGGATGCCGGCGTCGCAAGCTTGTACCAGCACGTGAGCTTCGACCAGGACAGCGCCTTCCTCGCCATCGGCGAGCGCACTAACGCCAACGGCTCGCGCGCGTTCCGCGATGCAATGCTCGCCGAGAACTGGGACGACTGCGTCGACATCGCCCGCAGCCAGGTGCGGGACGGCGCCCACCTGCTCGACGTGTGCATCGACTACGTCGGCCGCGACGGCGTCGCCGACATGAAACAGGTCGTCTCCCGGCTGGCCAGCGCCTCGACCCTGCCGCTCGTGGTGGACTCGACCGAACCGGCCGTGCTGCAGGCCGGCATGGAACTCATCGGCGGCCGCCCGGTGGTGAACTCGGTCAACTTCGAAGACGGCGAGGGGCCGACCTCCCGGTTCGGCCGCATCATGCCGCTCGTGAAGGAGCACGGCGCCGCCGTGATCGCCCTCACCATCGATGAAGAAGGGCAGGCCCGCACCGCCGAACACAAGGTGCGCATCGCCACCCGGCTGGTCGAGACCCTCGTGAACGTGTGGGGTATGCGGGTCGAGGACATCATCGTCGACGCCCTCACCTTTCCGATCGCGACCGGCCAGGAGGAAACCCGCCGCGACGGCATCGAAACTATCGAGGCGATCCGCCAGATCAAGGCGAAATACCCCGGCATCCACACGACGCTCGGCGTGTCGAACGTGTCGTTCGGACTCAACCCGGCCGCCCGGTCGGTGCTCAACTCGGTGTTTTTGCACGAAGCCACCGAGGCCGGCCTCGACTCCGCCATCGTCAACTCCGCCAAGATCGTGCCGCTCGCCTCGGTGCCCGATGACCGCCGAAAGGTGGCCATGGACCTGGTCTGGGACCGCCGCGAATACGACGCCGAAGGCACCCTCACCTATGACCCTCTGGTGGCCCTGCTCGACCTGTTCGCCGGCGTCGATTCCGCCGCATTGAAGGACGAACGTGCCGCCGAACTGGCGGCCCTGCCGGTGGGCGAACGGCTGGAGCGCCGCATTATCGACGGCGAGGCCAAGGGCCTTGAAGCCGACCTCGACCTTGCCCGGGCGGGGGGGCTGAGCGCTCTCGACATCGTCAACGTGCACCTGCTCGTGGGCATGCAGGTCGTCGGCGCCCGCTTCGGCAGCGGCGAAATGCAACTGCCGTTCGTACTGCAATCCGCCGAGGTCATGAAAGCCGCCGTCGCACTGCTCGAGCCGCATATGGAGAAATCCGAAGCCGCCGGCAAGGGCACGATCGTGCTCGGCACCGTGCGCGGCGACGTGCACGACATCGGCAAGAACCTCGTCGACATCATCCTCACTAACAACGGCTACGACGTGATCAACATCGGCATCAAACAGCCGATTGCTGAGTTCATTCGGGTGGCTGAAGAACACAACGCCGACGTGATTGGCATGAGCGGGCTGCTCGTGAAATCCACGGTGGTGATGAAAGAGAACCTGCTCGAACTCGAATCGCGCGGCCTCGCTGACAAGTGGCCGATCCTGCTCGGTGGCGCCGCACTCACCCGCTCCTACGTGGAGGACGACCTTGACAGCGTCTTCGCCGGGCAGGTGCGCTACGCCCGCGACGCGTTTGAGGGCCTCGCCCTGATGGAACCCCTCGTGGCCATCGCCCGCGGTGCCGACCCCAAATCGGTCGGCCTGCCGCCGCTCAAGAAACGCATCCACAAGAAGAGTCTGCTCACCTTGACCGAACCCGAGGAGATGCCCGCTCGGTCCGAGGTCGCGAGCGACAACCCGATCCCGGTGCCGCCGTTCTGGGGCACCCGCATCGTCAAGGGCGTGGCCCTAGCCGACTTTTCGGCCTTCCTCGACGAACGCGCCACGTTCATGGGGCAGTGGGGGCTCAAGCCCAGCCGGGCCGAAGATGGCGCGAGCTACCAGGAACTGGTCGATACCGTCGGTCGGCCGCGCCTGCGTTACTGGCTCGACCGCATCCTGGGCGAGGGCATGCTCGATGCCTCCGTCGCCTACGGCTACTTTCCGGTGGTTGCCGACGGCGACGACCTGGTCGTGCTGCACCACGGCGACGACCCGACCGGCCTGGTCGGCCAGGCTGGACTGCTCGCGCCCGACGGCGGTTCCGACGGCTTGCTCGGCACCGACCGCCTGCGCTTCAACTTTCCCCGGCAGCGCCGTGACAAACACCTGTGCCTGGCCGACTTCGTGCGCGGTCGCGCGTCTGGCCAAACGGATGTCGTCGCCCTCCAGCTGGTCACCGCCGGCGCGAACGTGGACTCAGTGACGGCCCAAATGTTCGCCGCGAACCAGTACCGCGATTACATGGAACTCAACGGGCTTACCATGCAGCTGACCGAGGCGCTGGCCGAATACTGGCACTCGCGCATCCGCTCGGAATTCGGTGTAAGCGGCGAAGATCCCACCGATATCGCCGGCATGTTCAAGCTCGAGTATCGCGGTGCCCGGTTCTCGCTCGGCTACCCGGCCTGCCCCGAGATGGAGGATCGCCGCAAGGTGGTCGAGCTGCTTAGACCCGAGCGGATGGGCGTGGTCTTGTCGGAGGAGCTGCAGCTGCACCCCGAGCAGTCGACCGACGCGTTCGTGTTCCACCACCCGGAGGCGAAGTACTTCTCTGTGTAGTTCGTCGGGGTCGGAGGGGGCTCCGCGCGGAGTTGCGCCAGTACGCGGGAGTTGCGCCTCCCGCGCACTGGCGCAAGTCCCGCGCAGCGCGAAACGGATGCCTTCGAGCCAGAGAACGAGTCAGCGGGGGCCCAGGCGCGCGCGGCGCAGGGCAGCGAGAACGGCCGGGCCCACCAGGGAGATGCCGACCACAGTGGTGATGGCCCGCACGGTGTCCCAGGTGAGGGTTGACGTGACCAGGGAGTACAACGCGAACGAGGCGAGGTTCTGCCCGGCGTCGGCCCCGGCCGTGTAGGAGATGCCGGTACCGCTACCGACGGCGAACGGCCAGAACCAGAGGTTCATCATGAGGCCGAACAGGTACGACGAGACGACGCCGTAGACGGCCAGCAGCACGATTTCGAGGCTCCCACGCCAGCGCGTCCCTGTCGTGAGCCGCGATTGCGCGTTCAGCCTGGGGAGGTGCCAGCGCTGCGTGGGCTCGCCATACGCGGGTTGGCTTGGCGCTTGTGCGGTCGACGCCGGTTGGGTCCTGGGTGCGGTCGGGGTCGCTTTCGGCCAGTGCGGCAGCAGCCCTGCGCCGGCGCCGACCCAGCCGCAGGCGAACATCTGGAACGGGGTCCAGGGCCCGAAGCCGCCCCAGAGCAGGGAGGACACCGCGATGGTGAGCAGTCCGAGCAGAAAACCGAACCGCGCGCCGTAGACCCGTCCGGCCAGAATCAGCAGCACGAACACCGCCTCAACCCCGCCCATGCCGGCACCGGCGATTCGCACCGCGGCACCGACCGCCGCGAGCACACCGAGCAGCGCCACTGTTTTCGCCGTGTACATTTCCCGGTCGAGGGTGAGCGTGAGGGCCACGATGAGCGCCGGAATGAGCGCGAACGCCACGATCGGCACGGCGACCTGCGCGTCGGCCGGCACCGCCGCGACGAAGAACGGCCAGGCGAAGGCTGCGGCGGCGAGAACGCTGCCGCTGCCCAGAATCCACGACGTCCAGCGGATGCGCCGGCGCGCGCTCACAATGACCGTCACGAGTGCACCTCGATAGGGACTTCGAGCCGGCCGGCTTCCATGCGCAGGATTCGGGTGGCGAGACCCCGCGCGAAGTCGTCGTCGTGGGTCGCGAAAATAACCGCAGCGCTGTGGCTCGCGGCCTTGAGCAAAGCGTCGCTCACCAGGGCACGCGACGTGAGGTCGAGGCCGCGAGTGGGTTCGTCGATGAGCAGCAGGGCGGGCCGGGCCGCGAGTTGAATGGCTATCACGAGGCAGAGGCGTTCGCCGGAAGAGAGGTCGCGTGGGTGGCGCTGCAGCAGGTGCGCGGCATCCGCGACGCCATCGAAACCCAGCAGCTGCGCAAATGTCTGTGCCGTATCGGCGCCAGCCAGAGTGCGGTTAGCCCGCCGACACTCCTCGGCCACGGTGATCGCAAACAATAGGTCATCGAAGTTCTCGGGCACCAGCGCCACGGCCTGCCGACGGGTTCGCCGCTTGAGGGAGTGCACGTCATGGCCGGCAACGGTGACGGTGTCGGCAGCCGTCGGCAACGCCATCGCCCGCAACAGGCTACTTTTACCGGCGCCGTTGCTACCCCGAAGCGCGATCAGCTCGCCGGCCTGCACCTTGAAGGACACGTCGTCGACGACCAGACTCGTTCGGTGTCGAACGCTCAGCCGGCGGATGCTTGCCAACAGCACAGCAGGCACGGTTCCGAAATCTCGCGGCGCGACCGGCGTCGGCGTAAGAGTCTCGGCGGTCGACAGCGCCTGCATCTCACCGGCGGAGACCTCGTGCAGCTGGCTGCCTCGAATCTGGAGCCAGGCATCCGCTATCGAAGCGAACTCCTTCGTGTTGTGTTCGGCGATGACGACGCAGACGTCGGCCTCGTGGGCGAGCTGGCCAAGCACGGTGCAGACCCGATCTCGGGCGGCTCTATCGAGGTCGGCAAGCGGCTCGTCGACGAGCAACAGGATGGGGTGATTCACGATGGCCGCCGCGATTGCGACGAGGCTGGCCTCGCCCGCTGAGAGCCGCTCGATCGGTCGGTCGACCAAGTGTTCGATTTTCAGCCGAGCGGCGACCTGGAGAATGCGGGCGTGCACGATGGACGGGGTGACGTTGCGCACAGCCAGGGCGAAGCCGATCTCGTCGTGCACGGTTTCCGCCGTGAAGCCGAGCCGAACGTTTTGCGCTATGAGTCCGACGAAACCGGCCGTGTCACGCGGGGGAGTCGAGGCCCGATCGGCACCGCCAATGTTGACGGTGCCGGTCTGAACGCCGTCGTAGAAGTGCTGGAACAGCCCGCTCATGCTGTGCAGCAGGCTGGTTTTGCCTGACCCGGTCGCGCCGACGATAACGGTGAGAGTGCCGGGCTTGAGGGTAACGTTGAGCTCGTCGAGGTGCCAGCCCGTCTTGTCAGGCGCAGCACCGAAGTTCAATCTGACATCCCGGAGCACCACCGGTTCCTCGCACACGCCGGTTACGACGCGGGTCGCCGCGAATCCGCGGGTTTCCATCGACGCGGCCAGCGCGAGCGCGCGCTCGATTGTCTGCTCGAAGATGGGCACGAGCAGCGACGCGATCGATCGTTCTCCGCGCAGGGAGCGGGCAACCCGCACGTGGCGCACGGATTCCAGCAGTGCCGGAAAGGTCGCCCAGGCGATGACGAGCGAACGAGAGATGGCGCGCAGCGGGCCGCGACCGGCACCGCGCGCAAACAGGGATTGCACATTGA
The DNA here is from genome assembly GCF_004403235.1 of Cryobacterium sp. Hh38. Lineage (NCBI taxonomy): Bacteria > Bacillati > Actinomycetota > Actinomycetes > Micrococcales > Microbacteriaceae > Cryobacterium > Cryobacterium sp. Hh38. The sequence goes on from NZ_SOHD01000022.1 coordinate 54,526, forward strand.
TGACCGCGTTCAGCAGGCCGAAGAACACGATGATGGCGGCAACCGGCAGTGCGCTGAGCGCGGCATTGCCGAGACCGACCAAGGTGATCGGGCCCAACAGCGTGATGTGGCTGAACGGCCCGTCGAGTCGGAGCCGGGGAAGCTCCAAAAGCACCGGGCCGGTGCCAGCGCCTGCGCCGCCGAAGACCACGCGGTAGACGACCCGCAGCAGCACGAAGCCCACCGCGAGCACGATTGCCGCGAGAAGCGGGGCCAGGCGCAGGCGAAACACTAGCTGCCGGGCGTCGGCGTTTCAGTGCCGGTCGTGTAGACGAGTCCCACTGACTGGCCGGGTTCGACCTCGAGCGTGCCGATGCCCTCCTGGGCGTACTCCCATTCGGCGTCGGGAGTGGCCTTCACCCAGAGCGCCCAGTAGGCGTAAGCCGGTGGCATCGAGGCGCAGTTCTCGGTGAAGGATTCCTGGCCCTCGACCACGACGGTTTCGTCGGCGGCCGGGCGGTCGTTGACGCGGCAGACGATGGCGTCGCCGTATTCGACGCTGCCCTCGGTCGTGGTGCCCGTCGTTGCGAGGGTCTCGCTCGCAGGGATGGCCTTGGTCGCGTCGACGCACTCGGTGATCGTGGCGGCGTCAAGCAGACCGAAGTCCACGACGACGGCGACGCCGGCGCAGTCGGCCGAGGAAGCTTCAGCGGTCGCGGCAGGTGAGGCCGACGAGCCGGAATCAGCGGGAGCGCATCCGCTCAGTGCAGCGAGCAGAACGAGCGCGCCCAATGAAACTGAGGTGCGGGCAGCCGTGCTGCGGAAGCCCGTGTTGCGGGAGAAAATGGGCGCAGAAAAAATTGTTGCGTTGAGGTTCATTGGTTCAGATTACCTAGCGTTTAGAGGATGCCGGCGACTCGGTCGAGCCCCCCGCGGAGATCGAGCAGAAGGTCGTCGAGCGCTTCGATTCCGACTGACAGGCGCAGCATTCCGGCGGTGATGCCGAGGCGGGCGTTGAGGTCGGGGGCAAAGGAGGCATGGGTGGTGGTCAGCGGATGCAACACCATCGAGCGGGTGTCGCCGATACCGGTCATGCGGCTGAACACCCGCAGGCCGTTCGTGAAGGCGCGGGCACCCTCGATGCCGCCCCTGACCGTGACGGCGAAGACCGAGCCGGTGCGCCCGTTGTAGTACTGCTGCGCAATGTCGTGCAGGGGGCTGCTCGGCAGGCCGGCGTAGTCGACGACCTCGACCTCCGGCTGCTCTTCGAGCCAGTGCGCGATGGCACGGGAGTTGTCGACGTGGCGTTCCATGCGCAGCGACAGGGTTTCGATGCCCTGGTGCAGCAGAAACCCGTTGAACGGGGAGAGCGCCGGGCCGACGTCGTTGACCACAGCCTCGCGCACATACTGGGCGAAGGCGGCCGGGCCGAACCGGTCGAGCAGCGACGGCAGGCCGGGACGTAGCGAGTCGGTGAGCAGCGGGTAGCGGCGGGAACTCGCCGCCCAGTCGAAGGTACCGCCATCGACGATCGCGCCGGACACACCGGCGCCGTGGCCGCTGAGAAACTTGGTGGTCGAGTGCACGACAATGTCGGCGCCGTGCTCGAACGGGCGAATCAGGTACGGCGTGGCCACGGTGTTGTCGACGACGAGGGGGATGCCGTGGCGGCGGGCGACGGCGGCAATGCGGGCGATATCCACGACGTCGTTGCGCGGGTTGGGGATCGTTTCGGTGAAAATCGCCTTGGTCTCCGGGCGAATGACCGCGTCCCAGGCTTCGTCGGAGTCGGTGTCCCAAACGTAGTTGACCTCGATGCCCATGCGGCGAAAGCTGCGACCGAGCAGAATGCGGGTACCGCCGTAAATGCTCGCGGTCGACACGATGTGTTCGCCCGCTTCCGCCAAGGCGAACAGGGCGGCGCTGATCGCGGCCTGCCCGCTCGACACGGCGACACAGGCGGTGCCGCCCTCGAGCGAGGCGAGGCGCTGCTCGGCGACCGCGTTGGTGGGGTTGCCCTGCCGGGAGTAAATGGGTTCGCGGGAGCCACCGTTGAACCGGGCGGCGCCGTCGTCGAAGGAGTCGAAGACGTAGCCGGCGCTCAGGGTGAGCGGCGGAATGCGTGCGCCGCAGTTTTCGTCGGCGTATTCGCCGACGTGCACCTGGCGGGTGTCGAAGCTGAAGCCGTCCCAGTTGGTAATCGGGTCCACGACCTCACGAGCGTCAGAGTTCAGCGGTGACGACGTGAGTGAAGCGGATACTGGTGCTGGCGTAGCCATGGAACTTCCTGTTGCGTCGGTGTGGGTCGGGAGCGGGGCATCCGTTTGTGTAGAGGTGGTCATCAGGCCGCGGCCTCGGCCGACACTCGGGCGACGAGCGCCGCGATGCGGACGACGGCCTCGCGCAGAGTGTCGGGGGAGCAGGCCAGGTTGAGGCGGGCGAAGCCCTGACCGCCGAGGCCGAAGGACTCACCGCTGTTGAGGGCGACGCGGGCATCGTCGAGAATGCGCTGGTACGGATTGTCCCCGAGACCGACGTGGCGAAGATCCATCCAGGCAAGATAGCTGGCGCGCGGCCGGTGATAGATCACGGCGGGCAGGTGTTCGCGGAGTAGGGAATCCAGGAGAGCATCGTTGCTGACAATTTGGTCGATGGCAGTGTCGAGCCAGTCGGTACAACCGAACGCGGCGATATTCGCGTGCAGGCCGAGAATGCTGGTGCGACAGGCAACTTCCTCGGGCAGGCGGCCCAACAGCTCGTTGGTCGCATCATCGGCCGCGACCATGATGGCGCACTTGAGCCCGGCAATGTTCCAGCCCTTGCTCGCCGAGGTCACGGTCACCGCGCGCGCGCCGGCGGCCACGGCCAGCGGGGCGAACGGAGTGAAGATGGCGCCGGGGTAGGTGAGCGGGGCGTGGATCTCGTCGGAGATCACGAAGACGTCATAGTGGGCCGCGAGCCGTGCGAGCTCCTCGAGTGTGGCCCGCGCCCACACGATGCCGTGCGGGTTGTGCGGGTTGCACAGGAGGAAGGCATCGACGCCGGAAGCGAAACTGCGCTCCAGCGCCGCGAAGTCGAACAGCCAGGTGTCACCGTGCTCGATCAGGGGGGTCTCCACGACGTTACCGAGGGCCTCCTCCACCAGTTCGTAGAACGGCGGGTAGACCGGCGGGGTGATCGCGACGCGGCCGCCAACCGGCACGGCCAGGCGCAGGGCCTCGACGATGCCGACACTGACGTCCGTGGCGAGATGTACGTGGCTCGGGTCTACGTTCCAGCCCCAGCGGTTCAGGGCGAACGCGGCGAAGGCCGGAGCAAGCGGCCCAGGGCCGTCAAGGTAGCCGGTGTCGGAAGCCTGTACGCGCTCCACCAGGGTCGCGACGATCTCTGGTGCCAGGGGGTAATCCATCTCGGCAACGAACAAGGGAAGTACGTCGGCGGGAAACCGAGTCCACTTGATGCTGCTGCGCTCGCGCCGGATATGCTCCAGCGGTGCGGCCTTGATGACTGACATGACCACAGCATGTTCCTGCCGCCCCGAATTAGCGAACAGGTCCGTAAATATTCGACACATGAGAGCGGATGCCGCCGGTGTCCGCTCGCAGCGGCCAAGGGTGTTGTCACCCCTGATTAACGTCCGGGGTAGGCGATAGGAACCGACATGTCAAGCGCTCCGTAAGCCAACGGCTGACGGGACGTTTCTGTATGGCCAGACTGCGAGGATTCGCCGCGTCGGGATTGCGCGTCGGCTGACCTTCTGGTTCCCACTGACGGATGGACGGGTCGTAGTGGCCCTGTTCGCGGGCGAGAAGGCATCAACGGGAGACATGTTCTACGACGGTGTCGAATCACTCATGAACGGCTTTGGTAGCCGTAGCGCTGGGCCATCTTCTCGGCGAGCAGCTGCGCTGCTTCCACCGCGGTCAGTGCCAGGCTCTCGCTTTCGTCAACGCCGAGTTCGCGGAGCGCCCGAACGAGATACAGCGGTAATGGCTCCCTCTGGGTCACGGTTTCGGGTGCCCCGCGGTCCGGCAACTTCTTGTCACGAACACAGGCCCAAAACGCGTCAGCGTCAACGGTGAGTTGGGTTCGCAGGATGTGGGTCCACATCCCGGCAGAGTACGTCGACCGGTCGACGGGCCTGGAGATTCGTGTTCGGAGGATTTGCCCGTCCCAGAGCGCCAACTCATAGGTGCGGTGATGTCTGACAGGCTGTCCTGATGTGCCGCGTACGAGCTGCCACTTTTCCGCCACGCAGAAATCGTCGTGGTCCTCGCGGGTCGTGGCCGGGTGCTTACTCACCGCCGCGCTCAAGCCATTCGAGGAGCTGCTCGTCGGTTGAAAGTTTGATGAGCTGCACAAGTGCCCAGTTGTCGGCGTGATTCGGAGCACGCTCCAGCCGGTCGTCCCAGTCTTCGGCGTACTCACGAAGCGACAGGGCGAGGTCAGCGAGCGCGCCGTCAACATCCGTACCCTCTGACACGAAGGGGCGACCTTCCATCAACGCAATGGTGCGGTCATCTTCCCGAGTGACGCGAACGCGCGGCGATACAGTGCGAGAGAAGTATGTACGGAGCCGATCCACAGGCATGACCGCAGAGAGCTGACCATCGCGCTGCACGGTGACGGTTCGCCCGCGCGCGGTTGCATCGAACACCTCCTTGAGATGTGAGCGCACGTCTGTAAAGGTCCTGTAATCGGCGACAAGTGGCATTTCGACCTTTCTGCGCAGGTGAACCCGCGCGCACATGCGAGCGTACGTTGAGTACGTCATGTACATGTTATCTCGGTGTCACCTCCTCTGGCCACCTCGGCACTTGATGCACAGGGCCGACGCTGTCCGCTCGGCAGCACGACGGGCGCCCACGGTTCGAGTTAGGTCACCACCAACAATGACGAGCTCTGGCGGAACAGCGAGGCTTCTCAGGTGATCGGCTACCTGGACCAACCGATTAGGCGCTTCGAGGTCTTCCATCGCGGTGCGGATCTGACATGTGCGCAATGACCACCATCTGCCACCGCGTTTCACCATGCACTTCACATCGCGCGAGTTGATCGCCACTAGCTGAAAACGGGCATCGTGGTGGCCCGTAACTCTTTCGGGGGGAGCGGTTTGGATTCAAGAATCCGTAATATGAGTATTTGTCACTTCGCTCTAACTTTGAAACGTCCTAGCGCTGATGGCTGGATTGCTTGGTTCCCGCGCGACCGCGCGGGTGAGAACCCTAAAACGACGGAGCACTCCATCTCAATGTTGAATCCTGATTTAGTTACCCGATCCGCACACCGCCACCAGATCGCCTTCCGGTGACTTTCAATCCCCCCTCTGAGTCGCGTTTTGCGGCGGCCAGCCGGTTTATGACGGCGCAGACCTGGTGGATTGCCAGCGAATTGGTTCGCCGGCATCCGCATCTACTCATGACGCGCGTCACAGCTGAAGACGACGGACCAGTAGTTCTACTCCACGACGAACAAGATGGCATGCGCATTCAGTTCGATTTGGAACGCGGCATCAGATTTGTGGTTTTGGGTGAGGCCGTCAACATGGAGTGGCGACGCATTGTGAACTCGGATAGTTCGCACGAGATCGTGAAGATGATCGAGTTCGCCACGGGTCTTCAGACACCCCGAGTCACGCCGAATGCCACGCATCGTGCCCTCGTATACAGGCTGATCAGTAGCTTCCTGACGTCGGTTGTGAACGACCCGAATGAGTGGAACGTCGTGCCAGCGACCAGGTCCACTGACGGCACCAACGATCAGAGCGCCGGGCAGTTTCTGCTCTTGTTTCCGTCAACGCGAGCGGCTGTCGCGGCTTACACCGCGCAGACCCATACCCAGGTGGTCAGATGTCAGCGACCACGGCCTGCGTGCTGGGAAAATTCCAGCCCTGACCACTCCAGCCTGCCGTTGACTGCCGCGTCACTTTCTGCGAGTAGACCTTTACATGCGAAGGGGCCAAGCTGCCCACCGACAGTTCTTGGAGGTCATTATCTCGTCGTGCGGGTTCTCGTCCACGTCTGGGGTGACCGGGTGAACAGGTAAGGAAAAGCTTGCAGGCTCGCCGCGTACCGACAGGGTCCGGCATCGTGGGTGGGGGCCCGGTCGGGCGTGCTACTTGGCGAGGAACGCGAGTACGTGCCGGTTCCATTCGTCCTTGTGGGAAACGGTGAGACCGTGGGGGGCGTCTTCAATCAATACGAGTACGCTGCCGGAGATGGCCTCGTGCGTGCGCTTGCCGCTGACCTCGAACGGCACGATGATGTCAGAGTCGCCGTGAATCACCAGGGTCGGGATGGTAATTTTCGTCAGGTCATCGCGAAAGTCCGTCGTCGCGAAGGCGGTGGTGCAATCGAGCGTGCCCTTCGGTGAAGCCATCTGGGCGATATCGAGGTTGTACGCAATCTGTTCGGAACTGACCTTCGGCTTGTTGACCAAGGACGGTTTACCCGCCGTGAAGAACATCGTCAGGAACTCGTTCAGGAATGCCGGCCGGTCGCCGGTCAAACCGTCGTGGAACCACTGGGCCAGGTCGGCGTCGACACCGCCGTCAGGGTTGTCCTCAGATTTCCAGAGGTACGGCGGCACCGCGCTGGCGAAGACGAGTTTCGCGATGCGGTCGGTGCCGTAGGTACTGACGTAGCGGGCGAGCTCGCCGCCGCCCATCGAGAATCCGATGAGCGTAACATCCCGCAGGTCCAGGGTATCAAGAACGGTCTTCAGGTCGGCAGCGAACGTGTCGTAGTCGTACCCGTTCCAGGGCTGTGACGACTGGCCGAACCCGCGACGGTCGTAGGTAATCACCCGGTAGCCGGCGTCGACCAGGGCGGGGACCTGACCCTCCCAGGATCTGCCGCTGAGGGGCCAACCATGAATAAGTACGACGGGCTTTCCTGCACCGACGTCGTCGTAATGCAATTCAACGCTCGGATCGTTCTGACCGGTGACGGTGATGAAAGGCATGTTCGCTCCTTGCAATCGGAATGGTTCCTTGGAGGTAATCGGGATGGTTGTTTCGAGGTAACCGGTGTTCGCTGGGAGACGGCTGTAGGCGGCACCATCGGTCGGGCTCGTCTCCCCACATTCGACAGAACTGACCGGGACTGAGGAGGAAGATCGTGCAACCTGCCAAAGCACTGACATTCGACTCTGACGCGCCACCCGCTACGAGTTAAGAGCCACACTAAACCGCATGACGAGCATGACCCGGGCCGCGCTGGTAAGCGGAGCATTTGTAGAACTAGCTGACGCACTGGTCGGCGAATATGACGTGCTCGATCTCCTGCACACCCTGGTCGACCAATGCGTGGTGTTACTTGACGCCACCGCAGCTGGCATCCTCCTAGCGGACCACAACGGCAATCTGCAAGTTGTCGCCTCCACGAGTGAAGAAAGCCAGATCGTTGAAGTTTTGCAACGTGAAGCCGGAGCAGGTCCCTGCATCGACGCGTATCGGTCAGGAAAGGTCGTCACGCTCAGCGATATCGCCACCAACGGGGATCTCTACCCCACTTTTCAGGCCGCGGCATTGTCCCAGGGCTTCCAATCCGTTCACGCCATTCCGATGCGTTTTCGTCCCCACACCATCGGGGCGCTTAATCTGTTTCGAACGAAGAAAGGCGTGTTGAATGATGAAGACGCGACAATTGGTCAGGCCCTAGCCGACGTCGCGACGATCAGCCTTCTCTATGAACGCACGGCTCGAGAGAATGCAACGGTAAACGAACAGCTACAGCGTGCCCTCAATAGCAGAGTGTTCATCGAGCAGGCCAAGGGAGTCATCGCTGAACGAAACGGCATCAATATGGATTAAGCTTTCCAGCGGCTGCGCGAGCACGCCCGTTCGCGTCAGGAGCCGATGCACACAAGCGCCGCAGACGTGATCAGCAGCCGCGTCATGATCTAGGTCGGGTGTCCCGATTCACGCACTGCGTGAGCCATGCATTCCTAGAGGTACTGGCTAGATTTCCGACCTGGACTGGTCCTCCCGACCCTGCCGAGCAGACCACGAAACCACCGATCGCGGGACTAATGCAGCCGTGGACTGGACCGTCTGTGCTCGACCAAGCCGACACCGGGTCCCCGTCACCGTCGGTAATACGCCCGAGATGACGTTCACCGATCAAGGTCACAGGGAAAGAAGCGTGCCCGGCCAGGCCGTCCCGAGCGTCCCAATACACACAGCAAGGCCCACACTGACCGCGACTAAACTAGTGACTTCGGTTTAAGGGGTGCGTGCGTGATCGACCAGGAGCTTGTTCGGGAACAGAACTATGTCCAGTCGCTGTATGAGCGGTTGGATGCACTAGCGGAAGAGGCCGAACATCAGCTGATCGAGGTGCGCCGCCTCGACGTGGGCGGCAACCACCAGTCCCGCAGCGAACGCGATACCTTCGCCCGCCTGTACGAGGATCGCATCGTGCAATTGCGCGAGGTCGACGACCGGCTTGCATTCGGTCGGCTCGAGACCATGCCGGACGACTCCGGCGACTCGGTCTACCGCTACATCGGCCGGGTCGGGCTGCGCGACGAAGACCACAAGCCCCTGCTGCTGGACTGGAGGGTGCCGCAGGCCAGCGCCTTCTATCAGGCCACGGCCGCCACACCGCTCGGTGCCCGGGTCCGCCGTCACCTGCTGTCCAAGGGGCGCAGCATCATTCGCATCGAGGACGAAATTCTCGATGCCGCCCTGCTCGCCGAGCCGGATGCGACCACGCATCAGGGCGAGGGGGCCCTGCTCGCGGCCCTCACCGCGCAGCGCACCGGGCACATGTCCGACATCGTCTCGACCATTCAGGCGGAGCAGGACCGCATTATCCGCTCGGAGCTGGCCGGAATTCTCGTCGTGCAGGGCGGCCCTGGAACCGGCAAGACCGCCGTCGCTCTGCACCGCGCCGCCTACCTGCTGTACACGCACCGGGATCGCCTGCGCGACAGCGGTGTGCTCATCATCGGCCCGTCACGCGCGTTTCTGCAGTACATCGAGGCCGTGCTGCCGTCGCTCGGCGAGACCGGGGTCGTGCTCGCCTCGGTCGGTCAGTTGTTTCCCAACGTCGAAGCGACCGAAGAGGATGCCCCGGCCGTTGCCGCTCTCAAAGGCCAAGCCTTCATGGCAGACCTCATTGCCCGGGCCGTGCAGTCCCGGCAGCGCACCCCGCCCGCCGCGCAGGTGCTCGTCGTCAACGGCGACCGCATCGTGCTGCAGCCGGAGCTGGTCGCCCAGGCGATCGCGCGCGCTCGCGGCACCGGCAAGACCCACAACGAGGCCAGGGTCACGTTCGTGAAGACGGCCATCAACGCGCTGTCCAGGGTGTGGCTCGAGCATCTGCAGCAGCAGGGCCGGTCGATGGACGATACCGACCTGCCGATGCTGCGCGAAGATCTGCGCCTGGCCGATGACGTGCGCGTAGCGCTGAACACCGCCTGGCTGCCGCTGACCCCGCAGAAACTGCTGCAAGATCTGTATGCGCGGCCGCAGTGGCTGGAGGAGCTGACTCCGCGCTGGCGTTTTGCCCAGCGCAAGCTGCTGGCCCGCGCGCGCGACGCCGAGTTCACGATCGCCGACATTCCGCTGCTCGATGAGGCGGCCGAACTGCTCGGCGAGTACAACGTGGTCGACCAGGCGAAGAAGCGCGCGCTCAAGGAACAGCGTAAGCGTGACGTGGAGAACGCCGAAACGGCCATTGAAAACATGCGGGTGAAGGGGCTGGTCAACGCCAAAGACCTCGCCGCTCGTGCCGGCGAACTCGATGAGCGGACCACGACCAGTGAGCGTGCCGCGCGGGACCGCAGCTGGACCTACGGCCACGTCGTCATCGACGAAGCGCAGGAACTCTCCCCGATGCAGTGGCGGCTCGTGTTGCGGCGTGGTCCGCGCAGGTCGTTCACGATCGTCGGCGACATCGCGCAGGCGGCGAGCGCTGCGGCATCCGCTAGCTGGAAGGAGGCGCTGCAGCCGGTACTCGAGGGCTCGCCGGAGGCCGACCGCTGGCGGCTCGAAGAGCTCACCGTGAACTATCGCACGCCGAGCCAGATCGCTACAGCGGCCGAAACCGTCGCGATCTCGCACGGCTTGTCGATCACGCCCTCCCGCACGGTTCGGTCCAGCGAATGGCCGGTCGAGACGGTGGCGGATGCCGCGTCGGCGGTTCGCCGGGACCGGGCGCTCGGCGCTGGCGGCACCCTGGCCGTGATCGTCGTCGATGCCGGTCTCGCCGAGCTCGAAACAACGTTGCGGGCCGAATTCGGCGACCTGCTCGGCGTCGGTGCGCTCGGTTTGAGCCGGGAGATTGCGCTGCTCACCCCGCAGGACGCGAAGGGGCTGGAGTTTGACGCTGTTATCGTTGTCGACCCGGCGGCAATTCTTGCGGCCTCGGAGCGTGGCGCTGGGGCGCTCTACGTCGCGATGACCCGGGCCACGCAGCGGCTGTACCTGGTGGGCGACGCGCCGCTCGGTGATGCGCTCGGCTGACGTCGCTGTTGACGCCGTCGTCAATGCGGATGCCGAGCTGCCCTGATCGAGAAAGTGTCTTCCCAGGGTGCGCAGCGAATTGACCTTGGCTGCTCAAACGAGCTTTGAGCCCCGTTCGCTGATCGTAGACAACTCTTAGAAAATCGCACCTTAATACTGAGATTGTCTCGCTTTCACGGGCGTTTCGGAGTATAATTCTGGGTGAAGGAGGCATCGTCGCCATGACCCTCACCGTCCCGCCCGCAGCAGCCGGTTCGATGCCGGAGTTTGAGGGTTCCCGGGTTGCGGTGATTGCTCAGGCCGGTGCATTGTTGGCTTCCGTTGTTGACGGGGTGCGGTTTAGTCATCTTGATGACGGTGAAGCGGTCGCGGTCATGGCCGCGCTGGAGGGCCTCGGGCGCAAGGTCGATGCGGCCAGACTGAGGTCGACCACCGACATTGGAGTTCGCGCGGAGACCGACCTCGGCAACGGATCTTTGGCGTATAAGAACGGATGCCGTAACCGCGTTGAGCTCATCACCCAACTTGCTGGCATCTCCGGCCGTGAAGCCAAGCGTCGCCTGAAACTGGGCGAGACGGCGGTCGAACGCACCCCGCTTGGTTTGCCGGTCGCGGCCCGGTATCCGGTCATTGCCGAGGGGCTCGTGAGTGGGGAGCTTGGGGTGGAGTCGGCGGAGATCATCGCCGGCACCCTGACCGCGTTGCAGGGCCGGGTCTTGCCGGACGACCTCGACCGCGTCGAACGTGCACTGGTGGCGTCAGCGACCGGGGAGATCACGCCGGAGACGGTGGGGCTGCCGGGCGCGGGCATCCGCTTCGCGCCCGACATGCTGCGGGCACAAGCCCTGGAGTGGCAGGGCCGGCTCGACCCCGACGGCACCGCGCCCAACGACGACGCCGTCGAGGCGAAAAGCACGTTGACCTTCGGCCTGCTGCGCAACGGGCTCTACCCGGTGCACGCCAACGTCACCCCGGAACTGCGCGGCATCATGGACACGTTGTTCGACACGTTCCTATCGGCGCGGTCCCGCACACCGCGATTTGAACCCACCGAACCCGGCAATGACCCCAGCGAGCTGGACGGCGTTTACATCGACGGCCCGAGCACGAAGGGTGAGCGCTTCGGCGCCGAACCGTTCGGCGCCGACCCGTTCAGTGCCGACCCGTTCAGTGCCGACCCGTTCAGCGGCGATACCCGCTTCGACGGGGACCGCCGCACCGGCGGTGAGAAGCGTGCTGACATCCTTCGCTCCGTGTTTGAAGCGGCCGCGCGCGACCCGCAGACCCCGACGATGGGCGGTGCGGCCCCGACCGTCATGATCCACATCAACGCCAGCGACCTCGACCAGGGCCGTGGCGTTGGCTGGATCGACGGTATCGAAGCCCCGGTCTCGTTCCGCCGGGTGACAGAAGCCATCTGCACCGGCGGCGCCCGAAAGGTACTGTTCGGCGACAACGGCGACGTGCTCTACCTCGGCGACACAGTTCGCTGCTTCACCGCCAAGCAACGCACCGCCATCGCCGCCCGCGACGGAGGCTGCATCATCCCCGGCTGTACCATTCCCGCCCGGTGGAGCGAAGTCCACCACGTTATCCCATGGCAAAAACACGGCCTCACCAACATCGACAACGGCGTCCTCCTCTGCTGGTTCCACCACCACACCATCGACACCAGCGGATGGAGAATCCGCATGATCAAGGGCCGACCCCACATACTCGGACCACTGCTCTTTGACCCAACCCAAACCTGGCGACCCGCCCACAATCACCGAGCCAACACCCCCAGCCCCGAACCCTACCGGCCCGAACGACCATGGCGCACCTGAGCCTCCGGCGACGCGTGCGCCAGCGGCTAGTCATTCCGGTCGGGTAGCGTTGAAGCATGACAATGGAGTCTCACCCCACGCCCTTTTCCAGTCTCGATGACTACGTGGCGCTGCCGCGGGTGGAGGGCCTCGCGCTCTCGCCCGACGGGCAGCGGGTCGTCCTCACTGTTGCGACCCTCACCCGCGACCAGACGAGCTATGAGCGGGCACTGTGGTCAGTGGCCGCCGACGGCACCGGCGTTCCGACCCGCCTGACCCGGTCGGCGAAGGGCGAATCCGGGGCCGCGTTTACGGCCGACGGAGACGTTTTGTTCGTTTCCACCCGCCTCGACGCGGCTGCTGACAAGGGTGCTGACACGGACGCCGTGGCCGCCCAGCTCTGGCTGCTGCCTGTTGCCGGCGGCGAGGCTCGCGCGATCACCCGCCTGGCGGGGGGAGTATCCGGCATCGCCGCGGTGGCGTCCTCCTCCTCCAACCTCGTGATCGCCGCCGAGCTCCTGCCGAGCGCCGCCGACCTCGAAGCTGAAGGCGCCGCCCGCAAGGAACGCACCGAGAAGAAGGTCGCGGCTATTCTGCACGAGAGCTACCCGGTGCGGTTCTGGGACCACGATCTCGGTCCGGCCGAACCCCACCTGCTGGCGCTCGACCTCGCCGACCTGCAGGACACGATCGCACCTCCCGCCAGCGCCAGCGACACGGTCAGCGAAGCGGATGCCCCCGCTCCTTATCCAGCCGACCTCCCGCGTCCCCGAGACCTCACGGCCGCCCCCGGTCGCACCATGGATACCGCCGGCCAGGCCCTAACCCCGGACGGATCCACACTAATCGTCGCCCTGCGGGTTGCTGAGCAACGCTCCGGTCGCTATGTGCTGGCTTCCATCGACGTCGCGACCGGCACCCAGACCACCCTGTTCGACGAATTGAAGGTTGACTTCGAATTCCCGGCTGTGAGCCTCGACGGTAGACAGATCGCCTTCGTGCGAACAGCCGTCAGTACCCCGGAGGGTCCGGCCGACCAAGAACTCTGGGCTGCCGACCTGGACGGCCGCCGCCCGCGTCGCCTCGCCGCCGAATGGGACCGCTGGCCGACCAGCCTGGTCTTCGACGCGGACACCGAATCCAACCAGGCCCTTATCGTCACGGCCGACCACGACGGCCGCGGTCCGATCTTTCGCGTACCGCTAGACGGCGGAGCGCCCGAGCAGCTCACCACCGACGACTTCAGCTACACCAACGTCTGCGTCGATGCCCAGACCGGCGACCTCGTGGCCTTGCGCTCCTCCTGGATCGCGCCGGCGCATCCGGTGCGCATCGGCCGCTCCGGTACCGTCAGCATGCTCGCCACACCGGCCGCGCTCCCCGAGGTTCCCGGCACGATCACCGAGGTTGAGACCGTGGCCGAAGACGGAGCGCGAGTACGCGCCTGGCTACTGCTGCCTGCGGGAGCCGGGCAGGAGCATCCGGCCCCGCTTCTACTATGGATTCACGGCGGCCCGCTGAACAGTTGGAACGCCTGGAGCTGGCGGTGGAGCCCGCTGCTCGCCCTAGCCCGAGGTTACGCGGTGCTCTTGCCCGACCCCGCGCTCTCGACCGGCTACGGGCTCGATTTCATCGCTCGTGGCTGGAACGCCTGGGGTTGCAAGCCCTACACCGACCTGCTCGCGATCGTTGATGCAGTCGAAGAGCTGCCCGAGATCGACGAGACCCGCACCGCAGCGATGGGCGGATCATTCGGAGGCTATTTGGCCAACTGGATCGCCGGCCACACCGATCGGTTCCGCGCCATCGTCAGCCACGCGAGCCTGTGGTCGCTCGACCAGTTCAACGGAACGACCGACGACTCGCAATACTGGCAGAGCATATTCTCGGCGCAAGGCATGATCGACAATTCGCCGCACCAGGCGGTGCGCGAGATCGTCACGCCGATGCTCGTCATTCACGGTGACCACGACTACCGGGTGCCGATTGGCGAAAGCCTGCGGCTGTGGTCTGAGCTCGCCGAACACCACGCAGGGGTCGACGGCAGTACCCAGCACAAATTCCTGTTCTTTCCCGACGAGAACCATTGGGTCCTCAAGCCTCAACACGCGGTGGTCTGGTACCAGACCGTGTTCGCTTTTCTGGACCAGCACGTGCACGGCGCCGACTGGAAGCGGCCGCGCCTGCTTGGCTGATCAGGTCAGGGGCGCCCCGCAAGTCGGTTAAAGTGGAGAGCTGGAAAGGAACCAGCTATTGAGTGACATTGCAGGCGAATTGGCGCGGGTGCGCGAAGCCTTCGACAAACCCACCCTTCGACTGCTCGACCGCAAATGGGCGCCGTTCGTGCTCGCTGTGTTCAAGAGTTCATTCAGCCGTGAGCATCGCAGCGTTTCCTGCGAGGCACTGCACACCCAAGTGGATGCCTACCTCGCCGACCTCCGCAGCATCGGCCTGGATGCGCCCGAGAAAACGGGCCGCGCCCTCTGCGTGCAGTGGATGAACGACCTCTGGCTCTACCGGGAGATCAGCGACGCGGGGGAGGAACACTACTCGCTCACCAGCCACGCCCTCGAAGCACTGCTGCTCGTCGACGGTCTCGCCCGAGATCGGGCGCTGATCAGCGAATCCCGCCTCACCACGATCGTCGACACCGTGCGTCATCGCGCCACCGAAGCTAACCCAGACCGCGAGGCGCGGGTGCGGCGTCTCGACCAGCAGATCCACGAGCTCAGCAGCGAGCGTGACCGGCTCTCCGACGGCGGCGACATTGAGCCGGCCTCCAACGAGCAGATGCACGAGGGCTACGCCAACCTCATCAACCTTATTCAGCAGCTGCCGAGCGACTTTAAACGGGTCGAAGAGTCCGTCGCGGCCATGCATCGCCAGATCGTCAACGACTTCCGCGGCGAGGAACGGCCGATCAGCGAGGTTCTCGACGACTACCTCGCCAAAACGGATGCCCTCATGTCGTCGACCGCGGAGGGTCGCGCCTTCGAGGGCGCGTTCACCCTGCTGCGCAACGACGCTCTGCTGCAGGGGCTGAAAGCGGATCTCGAGACGATTCTGCTGCATCCGTTCGCCCTCGAACTCAGTCGCACCGAACGCCGCAGCTTCATGAGCACGGTCACCCTCATTCGCAAGGGCATCGACGACGTGCTGACCCAGCGCAAGGGGCTCACGACCACGCTGCGCGAGCACATCGTCAACCATGACGTCGTGAAAGATCGCGAGCTTGAACGTGTGCTGCGCGACGTCAATCGCGAGCTCGCGACTTGGATGCAAACCGCCGGGCCCCGCTCTACTGTCACCGCCGAACTGATGCCGGGCACCCTCGACGTTGAGCACCTGCCCGAACGGTTCTACGATCCGGTCGCCCACCGTGCTCCGCCCGCGCTGGCCGATGTGTCGGGCGCCGCGCCCGCGGCGCCGAGCCTCGACGCCCTGCGGCAGCAGGGTGGGCCACTGCTCCAAGAACTGCGCGACGCCCTCGTGGTCGCATTCGGGACGGGGGAGGCGGCATCCATTGGCAGCGCCTTCAACGGGCTCGACGCGAGCCTGCGTCGGCCGGTCGAGATCCTCGGCCTGCTGCAGCTCGCCGCCCAGCTCAGCCCGGGCACGGCTGGGCTCGAGAGCTTTGAAACGGTGCGACCGGATGGCTCGGTGCGTTTCTTCGAGGTGCCGCGCCTCATTTTGACCGACGACGACACGGCGGCACTGGCCGCCCAGAATTTGGGTTCCGAGAATGACTGACGACCTGGCTGACGACGACACCGGCATAGACAGCGACCCGGCCAGCCTCTCGCTGTTCGAGGGGGATGAGGGCGGCCTGAGCGTGGAGCAGCGCCGGACGCTCGTGCTGCTGCTCAAGCACCGCTATATTTCGTCGGCACTACAGCCGGCCGAGTGGCAGACCCTGCTGAAGTCGCAGAGCCTGCTCAAATCCCGGCTCAACGACGTCTTTCTCGACCTGCACGTTGACCTGCACTACGAGATCGCCTTCAAGAGGCAGGCCCTCGCCGAGGGCGGCGAACGCTTCCCCACCCTGCTGCACGACGTCGCCTACAGCCGGGAAGAGACCATTCTGCTCGTGCTGCTCCGCCAGCGTTTTCGCAGCGAACGCGCCAACGGTTTGGAAATTGTTCTGGTCGACCGCGACAACCTGGTCGACAACGTTGCCCATTTTCGGCCGGAGCACGCGACCGACCTGTCCGGCGACGCGCGCAAGGCGACGGCCGCCGTCGACAGCCTCACCAAGGCGCGGGTGCTGCTGAAAACCAGCGACCCCGACCGCTTTCGCATCTCCGCAGTGATCGAAGTGCTGCTGCCGGTGGAGCGCCTGCGTGAGCTGCTCGAGTGGCTGCGCGCCGAAAATAACGAACCGCTGATGGAGCCCCTGGTATGAACGATTCCCCGCTGTTCTATATCAACGGCGCCACCGAGGGCACCACGCAGTGGCGTGCCGAATCGATGCAACTGGTCAATTGGGGCGGCTTTCATGGCCACCACGAGGTCGACTTCAGTGCCTCGGCCACGCTCGTCTCCGGAGCCTCCGGCACCGGCAAGAGCAGCCTGCTCGACGCCTACCTCGCCCTCATGATGCCCTCGGACACCCCGTTCAACGGTGCGTCGAACGACGCCGGCTCCGGCCGGGCCCGCAGCGTCGACCAGCGCAACCTGATGACCTACCTTCGCGGCAAGACCGACGCCAACCGCGAAGCCGGCACCGACGAGCTGACCGACCAGGTGCTGCGCGGCGCAAACGCAGCCACCTGGGGCGCCATCGCCATGACCTTCGTCGACGACAACCAGCGCCGCTTCACCGTGCTGCGGGCCTACTTCGTGCCGCGCGGCGCCCACAAATTCGCCGACGTCACCATGAAAATGGCTACGACAGACGGATGCCTCGACCTGCGCGACCTTGCCGCCATCGCCGGGAATCGGTTCGACAAGCGCGCCCTGAAAGCCCACTTCGACGGCCTCGACGTCTTCGATACCTACGCGGCGTTCGCCCAGACGCTGTATACGCGGCTCGGCATCGGCGCCAACGGTGAGGGCAGCAAAGCGTTGCGCCTGCTCGCCCGCATTCAGGCGGGCCAGCAGGTGAAAACGGTCGATGGACTGTATAAGTCGATGGTGCTCGAAGAGCCGGCCACCTTCGCCGCCGCCGACAAGGCCGTCGACCACTTCGAAGACCTCGAGCGTTCCTACGGCGCCATGGTCACCGAGGCGCAGAAGGCGCAGGTGCTCGAACGCCTGCCCGAGCTCAACGCCGGCTATGAGGCCGCGACGGCCAAGGCCGATCTGGTCGACACCTTCGGCGTGCACCGGGCCGGCGATACCCCGTTCGTGCTGTGGCAGTTGCAGACCGAGCAGGCCCTCCTCGAGACCGCCGCCGACACCAACCGGGTCGCCCGCCGGGATAACCGGGTCGCCCTGAGCCAGGCGCGTGACGGGGAGACCGCTCTGAAAACCCGGGTGGCCGACTTGCAACACCAGCAACGCAACAACGGCGGCGACCTGCTCGAACGCCTGCAGAACGAACTCACCCAGCTACGCCACCGGCACGACGACGTGGCTCGCGAGCGCGCGAGCTTCGACGATCGGGTGCAGAATCTCGCCCTGCAGCTCGATTCGCCCGCATCCTTCGCGGCTGCTCAGCGCGCCGCCGAAGAATTCGCCGCCGCGTTCGCCGCCGCCGAGGCCGCACTGGAAGCGACCCGCTCTGCGCTGCAACGCGAGTCGTACCCGATGGAGGAGGGCATCCGCTTGCTCAAGCAGGAACGTGCCTTTCTGACCGGACGCGAGAGCCTCGTGCCCCAGCAACTGCATCAGGCCCGGCTGCTGATCTCCGAAGCGGCGAACATTCCGGTCGATGAGCTGCCGTTCGTGGCCGAACTGATCGACCTCGCCGCCGGTGAAGAGCAGTGGCGGCTGGCCGCCGAGGTGACCCTCGCCTCGGTCGTCAAGGTTCTGCTCGTCGATGAGACCCGGATCTCTCAGCTCAGCGCGGCGATCGACCCGCTGCAGCTGCCGCTGCGCATCCACTTTGAGGGTGTTGAGCTGAAGCCGCACGTCGTGGCCGTCAGCGACGCCCGTTACGTCTCGGGCAAGCTCGACGTGAAAGACTCGCCGTTCAGCAGCTGGGTGCAGGCGCGCCTGCGGAGCGCAAACCTCGACGCACTGTGCGTGGCCAGCCCATCCGAGCTGGGTGGCGCAGGCGCACGGGTGACTTCGAGCGGGCAGACTCGCAATGGGTCCCGGGGCGCCCACGGCGCAAACGCGGGTCAGAAATCGATCATCGGATTCTCCAGCCGCGCCCGGCTCGACGACATTGCGTCGGAACTCGCGGCGCAGGGGCGGGTGGCCGATGCTGTCGCTGGACGGGCATCCGCTGTCGCAGACAGCTTGGTCGGACTGCGCGATAACCAGGCCGCTCACCAGCACATTCTCGACACTGACTGGTCGACCATCGACGTTGCGGCGGCTGCCGAGCGCATTGCGGGCAAGAAATCCGAGCAAGAACGGATGCTCGCCGGCAGCGATATCCTGCGCGCCCTGAACGATGAAGAGAGCCGGCTGGCCCTCCAACTCGATGTTGCCGGAAAGCAGAAGCACGCGGCCGACCGGACCGGCGCAACGCTGGCCGAGGAGCAGAGCAGCATCGTCGACGCGCAAGACACGGTGAGCGCGCGGCTGGACCAGATCGACCAGGGCGACGCGCTCGTGCTCGCGGCCGAACATGCCGCGCACCTGAGTGAGCAGTTTGCTCTGGTCACCGACCAGAACGATCTTTCCGGTTTTCCCGCCGGCCTGAAACGCCTGCGCGAGCGGTTGATTGCGCAGTCGGCGCAGGACCGCGACAGCGCGGCACGCGATCGCGCGGCCATGATCGGCATCTTCGAGTCCTTCCAGAGCCGCTGGCCCGACCCGAACATCGGCGTCGCTCTCGAATCGGTCACGAGCTACACCGACATTCTCGACGCGATCCGCACCCTCGGCCTGTCGGAGCGGCGGCAGGAATGGAAGCGCCGACTCTCCGCCTGGAGCGGCCAGGACCTCGTGCCGCTCACCGGCGCGTTCAACTCGGCGATCGAGGAGATCGAAGACCGGCTGCGACCGATCAACGAAATTCTCGCGACCCTGCCGTTCGGCGCGGGCCGGGACCGCCTGCAGATCGCCCTGCGCCGCCTGCACCCGGGTGACGCGACCTCGTTCCGCAAGGAGCTCAAGGTGCTCTCTTCAGGCGCGACGGAGCAATTCACCGATGATGAAACCGAGGACCGCTTCACCCGGCTGCAGCGGTTCATGGCTTTGATTCGCCGGCCCGACGGGCTGAATAACTCCCAGCGGGACCTGCTGCTCGACGTGCGCCAGCATGTCGAAATCACCGCCGTGCGCGTGACGCCCGACGGCGTGGAGGTGAGCACCTATTCCTCGCTCGGCGGCAAGAGCGGTGGCGAGTCGCAGGAACTCGTGGCCTTCGTCGTCGGCGCAGCCCTGCGCTTTCAGCTCGGCGATGAGAGCCGCACCCGGCCGCGTTTTGCCCCGGTCTTTCTCGACGAGGGTTTCGTGAAATCCGATGCCGAGTTCGCCGGGCGTGCAGTCGCCGCGTGGAAGGGCCTCGGATTTCAACTCATCGTCGGTGCTCCGCTCGACAAGGTCACCGCCCTGGAACCGCACATGCAGTTGGTGCTCTCGATCACCAAGAACACCGCCACTGGTTACTCCTACATCACGCCGCTGGCGTCACCGGAGGTCACTGCCTGATTCACTGAAGCGGATCAATGCTGGCGAACTCTACTCTTCGGACTGCGAGCGGCTTGGGCGTAGCATGTTGGTGGGTCGGCGCGTGGAGTGGCCAACGAGATTGGAGCAGAGGTGATCGGATCGCGGCAACTCCATCGCAACCCCAGCTTTCGTAACCCCACTTTTCTCTCAACTTGGCTGCTCTGGCTCGTCGGTTTCCTCGCTTTTCCCATAGCCAGCCTCGCCGGAACCGCCGTCGGTGGGCGGCTCAGCAACCCCGTATCGGCCCTGATCGGTGGTGCAGTCTGCGGAGTCGTGATCGGCGTTGGACAGGTGCTGGTCAGCCGGCGTCGACTCGATCCGCTGATCTGGGTACCGCTGTCGGCCATCGGAATGGGCCTGGGGCTGCTACTCGGCTCAACCGTTGTTGACTATGGAACCACCCTGGCCGAACTAGCCCTGATGGGCGCGGTCACCGGGCTCGTTCTCGGCACCGCGCAGGCCGTCGCCCTGCCGCGGCGGGCCAGACGCCGCTGGCTGTGGGCACTGGGTGTTGCCGCTCTTTGGGCTCTCGGCTGGACTTTGACCACCCTCGTCGGGGTCGACGTCGATGCCCAGCACACGAATTTCGGCGCCATCGGTGCGGCAGCTGTTACCGCATTGTCGGGGCTGCTGCTCCACTTTTTGCTACCGTATCACCCCGCTTCGGGCGTGTGGCTACCTTCCCGACGGGTCACGACCTCGACGCTTGGACCCCAATGAGGGGGATTGTTTCCGTCCAGTAAAAGCGAGAACGTCCCGACGTAATAGGCTCTGCAGAGCGGATGCCACGAATCAGTGTCGGCATCGGCGCGACCAGAACCGGCGGCCGGGGGCCGCCAGATCGGAATTACCCGTGGAATTCTCCGCCATGCTCGCCGAGACGACCGGGCTGAGGTCGGACGTCGTCAAACAGGTCGCGTCCGTGGCCGCCGACGTGCTCCAGCTGAGCCGCACCATTCATGCCGACCCGGAGCTGTCCTTTCAGGAGCACCGGGCATCCGTTCTGGTCGCGGCCCGACTTGAAGAAGCGGGATTCGCGGTAGAACGCGGCGTGGCCGACCTTGGGACAGCTTTTGTGGCGACCGCAGGAAGCGGACCGCTGACGGTGGCCGTCTGCGTCGAATACGACTCGCTGCCCAACATCGGCCATGCCTGTGGCCACAACATAATCGCCGGCGCGAGCGTCGCGGCCGCACTCGCCCTGCTCCCGCTCGTGGATGACCTCGACATCACCCTGCGGGTGATCGGAACTCCAGCCGAAGAGCACGGCGGTGGCAAGGTTGTGCTTCTGGAACGCGGCGTGTTCAATGGAGTGGGAGTCGCCATGATGACCCACCCCGTTCAGGACGGAATGTCCTACAACCCGGAAGGAACGACGAGCCAGGCCGTCGGCCGATACCGGGCAACGTTCCGCGGCACAGCCGCTCACGCTGCGGCGGCACCACATCTGGGAGTTAACGCTGCGGATGCCGCAGTGTTGTCGCAGGTGGCGGTGGGGCTGCTGCGTCAGCAGATTCCCAGCGATCACCGAATCGCTCTCTATGTTTCTGAGGCCGGATTTGCGACGAACATCATTCCCGACACTGCGGTGGTGGAATTTGAATGCCGAGCTTTCACCCTGACTCAGTACGAGGCGCTCCTCGTGCGCGTTCGTCGGTGTTTTGAGGCTGGCGCGCTGGCGACGGGGGCGACGCTGGAGTTCGAGCAGACCGAACCCCTCTACGAGCCGCTGCTCCAGGACGCGGTGTTGTGCGCCCATTGGAACGAGGGCATGGCGTTCTTCGGGCGCAACGTTGAACGATCGGCGGGGTTGAGCGGTGGGTCAACGGACATGGGCAACATTTCCCAAATCATCCCCAGCATTCACCCCTGGGTGGGCATCCCAGGGGCTCAGGTTCCCATTCACTCGCACGGATTTGCGGCCGTCGCTGATACTCCGGAGGCCTACGAGATCATGTTCGAATCCGCCATCGCGATGGCGTGGACGGTGCTCGGCGTCAGCACCGACACAGTGCAGCGCGAGACTTTCATCGCCGCAGCACAATCGCGCTCGACCGCGCAGACCACTGGGGAATCCGATGAACACTAGCGTCACGCCGACCAAGCCCGCCGAGCGGTCGGCATCCGTTCGACTGAAAAATGCCTGGCCGATCCTTGCATTGGCATTTATCATCGCGGTGGGAAGTCAGGCCATCGGTTCCCTGACGATCGACCTCGGCGTTGGAACCATCATCATTTTTCCGATGGTCTGGGCCATTCTGATCGGTGCCGTGGTGTCGGTGCAGACAATCAAGCCGCTCGGGCTGAACCTGCAAAAGATCGCCAACGCGTTCGTGGGCATCGCCGTGATGCTTCTCGTTGCCCGTTTGGCATTCTCGATCGGTCCGAGCCTTCCCCTGCTGCTCGACGCCGGGCCAGCCCTGCTGGTGCAGGAAATCGGTCATCTGCTGGGCACGGTCGCCCTCGCTTTGCCGCTCGCGGTCTTGCTGCGCATGGGCAAATCCACCGTGGGTGCCACATTTTCGCTCGACCGCGAACCGGCCTTCGCTATGGTCAGTGAGAAGTACGGCCCCGATTCCGACCAGTATCGCGGTGTGCTCGCGATGTATGTGTTCGGAACGCTGTTTGGTGCCGTGTACATCAGCCTGCTCGCGTCGCTACTGACCTCAGCCGATATCTTCGACCCCCTTGCCCTCGCCATGGGCGCCGGGGTGGGGTCGGGGTCGATGATGGCCGCGGCCGCAGCGAGCATCGTGGCCCAGTTTCCGGCGCAGGCCGAGCAGATTCTCGCCATGGCCGCGGTGTCCAACCTCATCACCACGGTCCTCGGCGTTTACGTCGGCATCTACATCGCCCTGCCGCTCGCCGACCGGTTCTACCGGCTGTTAACTCGGAAACAGGTCGATCAGCAGCAGGCAGTGGATGCCACCACCGTCGATGAGAACCGTCGGTTCCGGGAAGCCGCTGCGGAGGCCGCCGCGCCGGTGAAACTCCCGATCTGGCTGGCAATGAGCGTGCTCTCCATCGTCGGCATCGCGACGGCGTCGGTGGCCGCAAAGTCCTTTTCCTGGAGCATCGTCGGCGGCTACGCCATCATGGTCGCGCTGATTCTGGTGAGCATGTTTCTGGCGAAGGTCTCGCGAAAGATTTCGGCGATTGTCTGGGCAACGACCATCGGAGCGCTGATCTCCAGCCCTTGGTCTCCGGTCGGCGAGCTGCTCACAGCTCTGGTGACCAGCGTCGACTTTCTGTCCCTGGCGACCGTCGTGCTCGTCAGTGCGGGGCTGAGCCTCGGCAAGGATATGCCCCTGCTGAAGCGGATCGGCTGGAAAATCATTCCCGTTGGACTCGTGGCGATCACGGCCTCGTTCGTGCTCTCCACCGTCTTCGCCGAGTTCTCCCTGGGTTTCTGGTAGCAGTAACGGATGCCGTCAGGAACGGTCCCAGACCCAGCGCGCAGCCTCGCCCAAGGCCCGTTCAGCCTGGTCGGCTCGTTCCTGCACGGCGAGGGCGGCTTCGATTTCATCGCACAGATCGTTGTCGACCAGCCAATCGATCGCCCGTGAAACGGCGCGTGCCTCGGCGAAACGGTGCCAAATCAGGTCGAGCCTGGGCTCTGCCTCCTGCACCGTGTTCGTGAAGCGGCGAAATGCTCCGGCACCGTTTAACGCTCGGGCCAAGCGGTCGGCGATGACGGGATCGGTGACGGCGTCCGCAAAATCGGACATATCCCGGTATTTGTCACGGGAGTCCTCAGCTCCAATTCCAATCCAGGCGGGGTCGTCAAGATCGATGTCTTCGGCGTCGCCCGTGATGACATCGCCGTCCATGATGGTCAGCATGTCCCCGGTCGCGGCGTTGTAGTAGCCACCCTCACCGTTGCCCAAGGTCATCACCAGCAGGTCCAGGTCAATGGTGGCCAGGGTGCGGTGCCGCGGCTGTTCGATAGTCATGCCCCCATAGTGGCCGCAATTCGGCGGGCAGGGGCACAAATAGTGCGATTCCGACTGCCCCCGCCTTGACCGCGCTAACTCCGGGTCGGCGCGCCCGCCATAGCTGGTGCGCCGAGTATACGGGCGACGTATTTAGCCGCGCCGCAGTCCCTTTTCGAGTACCTCGAGGTGCAGGTCATCGCGCCTGGGCACGCCGAATCGCGTGTCGACGTGGAAGGGTTTCCGCACGCCCGTGCGACGATAGCCGCGTCGTTCATAGAACGCGATGAGGGCGTCGCGCAGGCCAATGACGGTCATGATCATCACGGTCGAACCCCATTCGGCCACGGCCAGGCGTTCGGCCTCGACCAGGATCCGCGTGCCGTCACCCTGACTCTGGCCCGTCGGGCGCACGGCGAACATGCCGAAATAGGCGGTGTCGCCCAGGTCTTTGGCGATGTGGGCGCAGCCGACCAGATCGACGCCGCGTTCAGCGAGAATGACGAGGCTGTTGCGGCGATCGAGGTCCGCGTGCAGCAGGTCAGCGTCGATGCGCTGCCCATCGATGAGGTCGGCCTCTGTAGTCCAGCCGGCCCGGCTGGCCTCGCCGCGGTAGGCGTTCGTCACCAGCTCCAGCAGGGCCGGAATGTCGTCGTTGGTCGCGCGGCGAAACGTCAGGGTGTTCATTGCCCCACGATATCGCCCGCACCCCGGCCTCCCTCACCCCGTCAGCGCGCGCTGATCCAGTGGCCAGGCGAACATTCGCGCGAAGAAGCCGCCGGTGACCTTCACCTTGACGTGGCCTTCGCAGCGCTGGCTGCGCGGCACATTCTTCATCACCTGGTCGACGTGCTGGCCGCACCCGGCCCGGGTGGTCTTCTGGCCGGTCTTGCAGGTAACCCCTCTGCACATGTTGGCGGCCATTCACTCGGGGATGTGACGTAAATACTTACACCTCGGGGTAACATGCGAATTCATGCAGACTGACCGAAACGGATGCCCCGGGCCCGGCCGGTGTATCGTGCCATCGACGAGCGAGTGGCTGGCCGACAACACGGCCCCGGCGCTCGTGATCCCCGAGGAGAGAGGCACCCCAATGAGCAGCGACCCACCAATCGACGACGTCACCGACGACGACATCGAAGTCACCCATTCCAAGGCCTGGGCGGCTGGCGTTCCGGGCGTGCTGCACTCGATGGAACCGGCGATCACTCAGATGGGCGCCCGGCGGGGGATGCGGGCTCTGCTCTCGATGAACCAGAAGGACGGCTTCGACTGTATGAGCTGCGCCTGGCCCGACCCGGGCCAGCGCAAGGCCTTCGAATTCTGCGAAAACGGTGCCAAGGCCGTCACTTGGGAGGCCACACCGATCACAATTCCCACCACCTTTTGGGCCGAGCACTCGCTGGCCGACCTGCGCGAGAAGAGCGAATACTGGCTCGGCATGCAGGGTCGGCTGATCGAACCCGTGTACAAGCCGGCTGGCAACGACCACTACCGCCCGGTCAGCTGGGCCGAGGCGTTTCGGGTAATTGCGGCCAAGCTCAACGGGCTCGACTCACCCAACCAGGCCGCCTTCTACACCAGCGGCCGCGCGTCCAACGAGGCCGCATTCGCCTATCAACTGTTCGCCCGCGCCTACGGCACCAACAACCTGCCGGACTGCTCCAACATGTGCCACGAGTCCACGGGCTGGGGAATGGGCCAGACCGTCGGAATCGGCAAAAGCACGATCAGTTACGACGACTTCGCGAAATCAGACCTGATCATCATCATGGGCCAAAACCCAGGCACCAACCATCCACGTATGCTCACGGCGCTCGAAGAAGCCAAGGATGCCGGTGCCCAGATCGTCGCCGTCAACCCGCTGCCCGAGGCGGGCCTGCGCCGCTACAAGAACCCGCAACGGGTGCGCGGAATCATCGGTCACGGCACCGACATGGCCGACCAGTTTCTGCAAATTCGCATTGGTGGCGACATGGCGCTGCTGCAGGCGGTTTCCAAGCGGGTACTGGACGCCGATGCGGCCGCCCCCGGCACAGTGCTCGACCAGGCCTTTCTCGACGAACATTGCCACGGGCTGGCCGAGTTGCGGCAACATTTGTCGCAACTTGACGAGCGGATGGTCCTGGCCGCGACAGGCCTGCGTGCGGCCCAAATTGACGAACTTGCGCAGCGCTACCTCAACGCCGATCGGGTGATTATCACTTGGGCGATGGGGCTGACGCAACAGAAAAAGGGCGTCGAGACCATCAAAGAAATCATCAACCTGCTGTTGTTGCGCGGAAACATCGGCAAGCCCGGTGCCGGAGCCTCCCCGATTCGCGGACACAGCAACGTGCAGGGCGACCGCACCATGGGCATTTGGGAGCAGATGCCGCCCGCCTTCCTCGACGCCCTTCAGGCCGAGTTCGGCTTCGATCCGCCACGTGCGCATGGCGTTGACTCCGTCGACGGCGTGCGTGCCATGCGTGACGGAAAAATGAAGGTGTGGATGGGGCTCGGCGGTAACTTCGTCGCCGCCATGTCCGACACCGGCATTGCCGAGGCTGCCATGGCCCGCACCGAAATGAGCGTGCAGATCTCGACTAAGCTCAACCGGTCCCACGCCGTGACCGGCGAGGAAGCCCTGATTCTGCCGACCCTGGGGCGCACGGAAATCGACGAGCAGGCCAGCGGCGAGCAGTTCGTCTCGGTGGAGGACTCAGTCTGCGCGGTGCATCCGTCCTGGGGCAAGCTCACGCCAGTCGCACCGAACCTACTCTCCGAAGTTGCCATCGTCTCCCGGCTGGCGAGTGCCGTCCTGGGCGAGCGGGTTACCGTCGACTGGGCCGGATTTGAGGCCAACTACGATCGCATCCGCGACCACATCGCCCACGTGGTCGGTGGGTGCGAGAACTACAACGAGCGCATCCGGCAAGACGGCGGGTTCGTGCTGCCGAACGGGCCGCGCGATTCGCGCACGTTCACCACCCCTACCGGCAAAGCGATGTTGACCACGAACACCCTCGAACACCTCGAGGTGCCACCCGGGCGCCTGGTGCTGCAGACACTGCGCAGCCACGACCAGTTCAACACCACTATCTATGGCCTCGACGACCGCTACCGCGGGATCAAGAAGGGCCGTCACGTGGTGTTCATCAACAAGAAGGACCTGATCGCCCTCGGGTTCGCCGACGGTGACCTGGTCGACGTGCACAGCGAGTTCAGCGACAACGTCGATCGGGTGCTACGCGGGTACCGGCTGGTCGCCTATCCGACGCCGCGCGGCTGCGCGGCCGCCTACTATCCAGAGGCGAACGTGCTCGTGCCACTGGACAGCGTCGCCGACGGCAGCAATACGCCGGTGTCGAAGGCGGTCATCATCCGATTGGAGCGGTCGAAGGTGTGATGCGGATGGGGCGAGCTCTTGCGCAGTTTGAGCTCCTGTACGGTTTGAGCTACTGAGCAGTTTGAGCTACTGAGCAGTATTGACCCAGCCGGTTTCGTCGGGTGCCTCATTCTCGGGCTGCCGGCAGACAGCGATCACGATATCCGCTGCCCGGGCGATGGCCGCGTGCGACGCCATCGCCGAGTTGGCGGCGGCCAAACCGGCGGCATAGCCGACGACGAAAGTTGTGATCGGGGCGGCCATCGGGCTGACCGCATGGGCGGCTTCGTCTGCGACATTGAGAACGAGGTGGTTGTCTACGTCAAGGTCTAAAATCTGGAGGGCCTGGCTGAGACGGCGGGTCCACTGGTTGAGAATGTCTGCGTCTACGGCATTGTGGGTCACAGCAGCTCCTTCAGTTGCCTGGTACCTCGGATGCATGGCTGATGAGAGGATACCCGGAACCAGAAAACTGTGTGCGAAGCAACGGTATCGAAGGGCGAACTACCAGCCCACGGTACCAGTAGAGCCCTTGAACGGCCCCACGATTTTCTTAGTGATCCAGCCGCCGTAATAGTCGCCGTCCTGCGCGCGCACCGTCTCACCGTCGACGGTGCAGCGGTCCATCGCGCCTGGGTAGACGGCGATACGTTCAGCCAGAATTTCGTACCCCGGTGACGGTGTGGAATAAAACCAGCCCGCACGGGGGCTGGAGCCGATCGAGAGGTAGCCGGCCACGCCCTTGTATTCGCAGTAGCTGTGGCCCGCTGCCGGCTTCAGCAGACCGGCGGCAAAAGCACTTCGCGGCAGGTAGTACACGGGCGGGTGACTGGTTTCCAGCACACGTACGACGTCGCTGGTGTCGACGATCGTCGCGCCGTTCAGCTCGATCGTGACGTGTTCCGTGGTGTGTTCAACCAAAGGTGGGCGCGGGTAATCCCACACTGATTCCTGGCCGAGACGTACCGGGTCGCGTTTCACTGGCTCAATCATGCCCCGATGATAGGGCGGCAAGCTGCGAACTACGTCGGCATTCAGTTTGTGCGTTGCCGCGCCACACTCGTTCAGCGCTCGACGGGGGCTGCTAGTGCGCCCTGCGTTGGGGTAGCCATGGAATAGGCCCGATGATTGCGTGGTTCGGTTACACGTGCCGGCAATTACCACTACCCGTACGCAAGCCGGGACATTCTCGAATTGACAGAGCAACGCGGGGCAGATGTTGGCGATGCCACGACCAAGGCACATTTGAACGAGGAGATCTACCCATGACCACAGTCCCCACACTCACTCTTAACAACGGCACGTCCATACCTCAGCTTGGCTTCGGCACATTTCAGATCACCCCAGAAACGACCAAAGCGGCGACCCTCGCCGCCCTTGAGGCCGGCTACCGACACATCGACACGGCGGAGATGTACGGCAATGAGAAAGAGGTCGGTGAGGCCATTGCAGCGTCCGGTATCGCCCGTGCCGATATCTACGTCACGAGCAAGCTCAACAATGGGTTCCACGACCGCGCCGACGCCCTCGCCGCGTTTGACCGTACCCTCGAAGCACTCGGCTTCGACTACCTGGACCTGTTCCTCATTCACTGGCCGCTCCCGGCCGTCGGCGACTACGTCGCAACCTGGAAGGCGATGGAGGAGATGCAGAGCTCCGGGCGCGTCCGGACGATTGGCGTGAGCAACTTCCAGCAGGCGCACTTGCAGCGCCTGTTCGACGAAACCGACACGGTGCCGGCCGTCAACCAGATCGAGGTACACCCGTACCTCACGCAGGATTCACTGCGTGCATTCAACACCGAGCACGGCATTGCAACCGAGGCCTGGTCGCCGCTCGCGCAAGGGGCGGTTCTCTCTGACCCGGTGATTATCGGGATCGCCGACCGCCTCGGTAAGACCGCCGCGCAGGTTACCCTGCGCTGGCACCTGCAACGGGGCGACATCGTCTTCCCGAAGTCGGTCACCCGCAGCCGGGTCGAGGAAAACTTTGCCCTGTTCGATTTCTCCCTCACCGAAGCGGATATCGCCGCCATCACTGCGCTGAACCGCGACGAGCGCACGGGCCCGAACCCCGACGAGTTCAACTACATCCCGTAGCTTGCCGCAGCGGCGGCCGGAGGCTGCCGCTGCCAATAAATCTGGCTACAGTGTGCGCATGGTGAGCTCGGATGCGCAGGTTTTGATGGTCGACTGAACTGCGCGTCGATCTGGATCCCCAGCCGGGCACGGACTTCTCCGACACCATTCCGGTCGCTGTCGAACTGAAGAGCCTGCCGGCCGAGGCTGGTCTGATGGCGTTTGTGAAGACATCCGGAAATCGCGGACTGCACGTGTTCGCGCCGATCACCCCGACCCGCGAATTTCTTGATGTGCGGCACGCGGTCATCGGCGCGGCGCGTGAGCTAGCACGACGGATGCCCACCCGGGTCACCACAAACTGGTGGAAGGAAGAGCGCGGCGAGCGCATCTTCATTGACTACAACCAGGCCAACCGCGACCGCACCATGGCCGGTGCCTACAGTCCCCGGTCGCTGCCGCACGCGCCGGTGTCCTGCCCGCTGGAGTGGAGCGAACTCGCCCAAACCGACCCGCACGCCTTCACGATTCTCACCGTGCCGAACCGACTGCGCGACCAGGGCGACCCGTGGGCGACCATGCATGAGCAACCCGGCTCGATCGACGTCCTGCATTCGTGGTGGGAGAGCGATTTGGCCGATGGCCTGGGTGAGTTGCCGTTTCCGCCGGACTTTCCCAAGATGCCGGGGGAGCCGCCGCGCGTGCAGCCGAGCCGGGCCCGTCGCCCCGACTAGCGCTACGCGTTCAGTTCACGATGCGCTCGCCGGGCACGGGCGGCTCCGGCGGGGTGCCGGTGCCGAAAGGACGGCCGCCGAGATCGGCGCGAGAATGCGGTGCCAGCCAGGCGGCGGCATCCGGCCCCTTCGGCACTATGCCGCTGGGATTGATATCGACGTGGGTCACGTAGTAATGCTTCTTGATCTGATCGAAATCGATCGTGTCGCCGAAACCCGGAGTCTGGAAGAGGTCGCGGGCATAGGCCCACAGCACCGGCATCTCGCTGAGCTTGTTTCGATTGCACTTGAAATGACCGTGATACACCGCGTCAAAGCGTGCCAGAGTCGTGAACAAGCGGATGTCCGCCTCGGTTATCGTGTCGCCCACGAGATACCGCTGCCCGGCCAGGCGTTCTTCGAGCCAGTCGAGCCGAGCAAACAGAGCGTCGTAGGCCCGCTCGTACGATTTCTGGCTGCCCGCGAAGCCGCACTTGTAGACGCCGTTGTTCACGTCGTGAAAGATTAGGTTGGCGACCTCGTCGATCTGGGTCCGCAGGGCTTCGGGGTAAAGGTCGGGGGCGCCGGCCCGGTGGTGTTCCGTCCACTCGGTCTCAAAATCAAGGGTGATTTGCGGGTAGTTGTTGGTGACGACCTTGCCAGAGGCAACATCGACGATCGCCGGCACGGTGATGCCGCGCGGGTAGTCGGGAAAACGGGCGAAGAAGGCCTCCTGCAGGCGTTCGATGCCGAGCACCGGGTCGAGCCCGTCGGGGTCGAGGTCGAAGGTCCAGCTGTTCCTGTCGTGGGTCGGGCCGGGTAAGCCCAGTGAGATGACGCCCTCGAGGCCGAGCAGGCGGCGCACGATCGTGGTGCGGTTCGCCCAAGGGCAGGCCCGCGCTGCGACCAAGCGGTAGCGACCCGCCTCGACCGGCCAGCCGTCCCGGCCGTCCCGTGTAATGCGGTCCTCGATGTAATGGGTGTCGCGGTTGAAGTCCAGGCCAGGCGTGATGTAACTGGGATTCAGGCTCATAGTGCCACGCTACGCGCCTCGGGCCGTTTCTAAACCGCTTCGCCGAGCTGCTCGGCGATTTCGGCGTCGGTGCGGGCGTCGATGATGCCCCACATTATGTGGGTGGGGCCGCTGCTGTCGCTCGGTTCGGTGCGTGGCCGGCTGGCCCAGCCGTGCGCAACGACGGCAGCACCGAGGTATTCGAGGGAGTCGGCGATGCGGGTTTTACGAATCTTGCCGGCCAGTACGCTGCCGTCGGGCGCCTGACGCCAGCCGCGCTTGTGGGCGACGACGCGAGCTATTTCTTCGTTGGTCAGCCAGCGCGAAAAGCTGCGGGTGGGCGGGTCGATGGCAATCAGCTTCATGCCGACACTGTACCCGCCCGGCCCCGGCACCTCGTCACAGGCGCCGATCGGGGCGATAATCACAGGACCACCCGAATCGACAAACTCGGCACCAGTTGGATGGTCAATATCGCCGGTGTCGCTGCCGCGTCTGCGGTTGCCTCCGAGCCCGGTGACGCGGAATTTCGGGACGACGTCACCCGGTGACTTGTCGGTACGTCGGCCAAGAAAAATTTCTGCGCGCGACGGCGTGTGTCGACCTAGGCTGAGCCCGTGATGAATTCACCGGCGACACACATCGCTCGCGACGCGAGCAACAGTTCGGCACTGCAACTGCTGGCACGGCTGGGGTTCGCCGTCAACGGGCTGCTGCACATCCTGATCGGGTCGATCGCGATTACCGTGGCGATCGGTGCGGGCAGCGGCTCCGCCGACCAAAGCGGGGCACTCGCCCAGCTGGCCTCGAGCCCGGGCGGGGTGTTTTTGCTGTGGACCGTCGTGGTCGGCATGTTCGCCCTCGGGCTGTGGCTGGTCGTCTCCGCATTCGTGATGCAGGACGAGCCCAAACGAAAATGGGCGCGTCGTCTGGCCAACATTGCCAAAGCCATCGTTTATATCGCCCTCGGCGTCACGGCGCTGACCTTCGCCCGGGGCGGTACGTCGAGCTCGGCCGGCAGTACGCAGAGCGCCAGTTCGTCGTTGCTGTCCTCGCCGGGCGGCGTCATCGTGCTGTTCCTGGCCGGTGTGGCCGTGCTCGGCGTCGGCGGCTATTTCATCTATAAGGGTGCAGCGCAAAAGTTCCGGTCAGACCTCGCCGTGCCGGGCGGATCGGCCGGCCGCGCGGTCATCGCCCTCGGAGTCGTCGGCTACGTCGCCAAGGGCATCGCGCTCGCCGTGGCCGCGATCCTCGTCGGCGTCGCCGCGGTCACCAATGATGCCAGCAAATCCACCGGGCTCGACGGGGCGCTCAAGGCGCTCGCCGCCCTGCCGTTCGGAACCAGTGCCCTGATCCTGATCGGTGTCGGACTGATCGCCTACGGCCTGTACTGCTTCGTTCGCGCCCGCCGCGCCCGGTTGTAGTCCGCGGGACGCATGGCGGGTGTCCCAGGCGATCACCCCGCCGAGCACGACGAGCGAGATCGACAGTGAAGCGAGGGCATCCGTTGCCCAGTGATAGCCGAGATAGAGACGGCTGATCGCGGCGACCCCGATGCAGAGCGCCGCGATGCTGAACCCGACGATGGCAGCACGCCGACCGGGGCGCCGGGACACGACCAGGTAAGTCAGCACCAGTACGAAATCGGCAGCACCGAGAACGTGCCCCGACGGAAACGAGTACGAGTGGTCGGCGCCGAACAGCATCAGCTCGATCGGTGGGCGGCTGCGGGCGATGAGCGGCGCCAGAATCTGCGCCAGAATGACCCCGGTGAGCATGGCTATGGCGAGTAGGAGCGGTCGCCACGCGTGCTTGCCCCAGACCCCCCAGGCGACGGTCAAAACCAGCACGATGATCGGCAACGCGACCGGTCCGAAGATGATGGCCAGGCCGATCATGATCAGCGTCAGGGTCGGCGAGCGGTTGTCGACGAGCCACTCGCGAACCGGCGAATCGTAGAACGACGACCGGTCCGGTTGCAGCACGTCAATGAGCACGCCGATGAAGAGCAGGATGCCGACACCGGCCAGGGCGATGGCGGTCAGGCGCAATTGCCGACGCGCGGCCGTGGACAGCGGCCGGGCGTCGACGAGAAACTTTCCGTAGAGGGTGCGCCACACCGTTGCGGACCGGACACCGCCCATCTGTTCGTCCTTTCGGTAGAAGAGTGTCAGTGCCGTTTCAAATGTTCGGCGGCGCACAACCGGCGTTCGCCGTCGAGTTTTGCCGCCAACGGCGCCCAGACTACAACGGCGATGCCCACGCCGAGCAGTAGGGCGCCGATCGTGTCGGTCAGCCAATGCGCTCCCAGGTAGGTGCGGCTGATCATCATGGCCAGAGTGTAGGCAGCTCCGAGTATCCAGACCCACCATCGTGAAAATAGGAGTGCGAAAATGGTGGCCATGACGGCCGCGTTTGCTACGTGCCCCGAGGGAAACGACCCAAAATCGACACTCACCAGAATGTCCTGGGGCCGGGTTCTCCCGAACAAATTCTTAAGCACCTGCACGGCGCCGCCGGTGAGTATCGTCGCTGCGAGGTAGAACCCGACCGCCCAATACTGCCGGGCCAGCAGCAGAACGCCCACGATCAGTGTGGGAATCAGCAGCGACGCCGTGAGCCCGAAGCCGAGGTAATTCAGCACCAGCGCTGGCGCGTCCAGGGCCGGCCCGCGAAACCGATCCATCCAGGCGAGCCAGGACCGGTCGATGGCGAGTGACCCGGCATCGATGGTGTCAGCGGTGCCACGCAGCAGCACCAGATAGCCGAGGGCGATTGTGAGAGCGAGCGCACCGAGACCGCTGATCAGCGGCCACCGACGCGTGATGCGTTTCGCGCGTGGTGTCGCCGATCCTTCCGGATGCCGATCACTCACCATGGGGTAATGCTAGATCGCGCGTACATCATTCGCTGACAAATTCGCCCGGGGTCCTGTCGGGACGCCAGCCTCACCAGGACGGCTGACGCAGCCGGCCGGTCGCGGTCCATTCGGCGAACTTAACCTCGGCGACCTGGGACGGGCGCACCCAGACCGCGCTGGCGGCATCCGCTGGGGGAATGTCACTGAACGGTGTCGTCTTGCGCACCAGTCGCTTCAGACTTGTGTGGATGCTGGCCAGGTCGCGGTCGGCGAACTCGGTGCCGACCCGGCCGACGTAGCGCAAGGCCCCGTCGGTGGGAACCCCGAGCAGCAGGGATCCGATCGTGCCCGACCGGTTTCCTTTGCCGGGCCGCCAGCTGCCGACTACGACCTCCTGGGTGCGGAAGTGTTTGATTTTCACCCAATGTCGCGACCGGCGCCCCGCGCTGTAACGGCCATCCTGTCGTTTGGCCATGATGCCTTCGAGCCCGAGCAGGTCGAACAGCATGAACTGCACCGGAGTCTTGTTCACCGCAGCGGCCACCTCCCGCGGCTCGGTCAGCCTCAGGCGGGTTTGCAGCAGCCCGAAATCGGGGCGTCCGCCCGGGTCGACGGCCACGATCTCGCCGTCGAGCACCGCGGCATCCGTTTCGGTGGTGGCCAGCGCGGCGAGTAGATCGGTCGTGAGATCGGGATAGGACACGGTCACATCGTGCCCGTTGCGGGTGACCAGACGCACGCCCTGCTCGGCCGGGGAGACGTAGGCGAGGCCCGCATGCCGTCCCACTTCATCTCGAACGCCCAGTCGTCGTCGCCGAGGTCGGCTGCGGAGCCGGCGGCGGCGAGCATGGGGGAGTAGGTGTTCTTGGGTGGTGCGTGGCCGATCTGCCCGGCGGTCGGGCGGGCATTGGTGTGTGAACCGCCAGCCCCGTCGCGTGGCTTCATCCGGTGAATCAGCCAGTTGTTCGCCGCCCCGCGTCCGGCGCTCGTGCGAATCAGGGCGAACCGGGCGGTGCCGCCGAGTCCGGCGTGGGGTTCGCCGTGCAGAGTCACGATCACTTCGTCGTCGCGCCATTTTTCGAGGTCGTAGTCGCCGCGATCCCAGATCGAGACGTCGCCGGCACCATATTCTCCAACCGGAATGTTTCCTTCAAAGCTGCGGTGTTCGAGCGGATGGTCCTCCACGTGAACCGCAAGCCGGTTCTGGGTCGGCGACACCGGCACGCCGCGCGGCAGAGCCCACGACACCAGCACCCCGTCGTGTTCGAGGCGGAAATCCCAGTGCAGGTTGCGGGCGTGGTGCTCCTGAATGACGAAACTCTGCCCGGCGGTCTCGCCCGGATGCAATTCCGGAACGGATGCCGGCACCGGCTCCGGTGTCTTGCTCGCGTCCCTCTTGTCGCGCATCTGGACCGGTGCGATCACCTTCGGACTCGTCAACGTGCCCGTCAAGGTGTACAGCGCCACTGAAGATCACGACGTCTCGCTGCACCAGGTGCACGATGCCGATGGGGGACGCATCCGCTATCAACGTCGGTGTGAAGTGTGTTCCAAGGTCGTTCCGTATGACCACATCGACACGGCCTTCGACAACGGCGAGCAGACCGTGGTGCTCAGCGCCGAGGACTTAGCGTCGTTGCCTTCCGAGCACAGCAAGGAGATTGACGTGGTCGAGTTCGTGCCGAGCGACCAGATCGATCCGATCATGCTCGACAAGAGCTATTTTCTCGAGCCAGACGGCAAATCGTCGAAGGCGTACGTGTTGCTCCGCCGCACGCTCGAGGCCACCGATCGTACGGCGATCGTGCACTTCGCGCTGCGGCAGAAGACCCGGCTGGGCGCGCTGCGGGTGCACGGCGACGTGCTGATGCTGCAGTCCCTGCTCTGGGCTGACGAGGTGCGCGAGGCGAAATTCGGGTCCCTCGACATGCGGGTTAACATCAGCTCCAAGGAGCTGGAGCTGTCGGCGGCCCTGGTGGAGTCGTTCGCGGCCGATTTTGCGCCAGATGCCTTCAGCGACGACTATCAAGATGAATTACGGGCCCTGATCGAGGCCAAACTGAAGCGCGGCGACGCCGTCGACACCGAGAAGACGCGCGCCCCGATGAAGACGATGGCGAGGGCGGCGAGGTGCTCGACCTGATGGAGGCCTTACGCCGCAGCGTCGAAGCCAGCCGGGATCGCGCCAAGCCGAAGGCGAAGGCGAAGCGGGCTCGTTCCGCCTCCTGACTTCCCGCCACTTCACGATTCGCGGGAGCTGCGCCGCTGCGCGGGAGGCGGAACTCCCGCGTACTGGCGCAAGTCCCGCGCGGCACGCTGCCGCGGCGACGAGCACGATGTTCGGGGCGGTGGCACCATGGCGACATACCAGAACCCACCGAAAGGAACGTCACCGTCACCGGCGTCATCGAGTTCGCACCGGGGGAGCGTCCGACCGGACCGTTCACCGTGACGGTGCTGATTGAAGGCGTGTCCAAAGCGGATGCTCCGAGCACCATCGTGGGCCACTCCCGCACCGAGATCCCCGCGCTCGCCGCGGACACGAACTCCGATGCCTTTGCGGGGTTGCCGGTGACCGTGACCGTGCCTGCGGACGCGCTTGCGGGCATCCGTCCGCTGAATTTGCGCATTCATGTGCGGGAGGGATCCCCGGACACAGAAGTGCGCCAGAAGTCCGATTCGCGCGAACCCCTGACGCACGTCGCGGCCGGGGAACGGCCCCAGCCTGACTCGGCCATCGAACGCCCCGACATCACCGAGGGGGATTTCGTCTCGACGCAGTCCCACCCGGTGCTGCCGAAGGGGTCAGTCCGTGTCCCGGTTCAGCGTGTCTGAACCGGCACGCACTTCGGCCTCGTCGAACGACGTGATCACGCCGCCGAGGCTCTCATAGCCGGTGAGCGATGGACCCCACGCAGCGTCGTTGAACCACTTGTGGAACAGCGCGCTGTTGGTGCCGGTGAGGAACACGTCCAGCCGGCCGGGTGCCCAGGACACGACGCGCGGCTGCGAGGTGGCGATGCCGCCCATGTTCTCGTAGCCGGTGATCGAGGGACCCCCGGCTCCGCTGAACCACTTGTGGAACACGGCCCGGTTGGTACCGAGCACGAACGCATCCAACCGGTTTGCACCCTACGACACCACCGGGCTCGAACTGGCCCGTACGGTTTGCGGATACATGAGGTTGACCGCGGCGATATCACCGGCCGATAGCGCGGTGCGCT
The DNA here is from genome assembly GCF_004403235.1 of Cryobacterium sp. Hh38. Lineage (NCBI taxonomy): Bacteria > Bacillati > Actinomycetota > Actinomycetes > Micrococcales > Microbacteriaceae > Cryobacterium > Cryobacterium sp. Hh38. The sequence goes on from NZ_SOHD01000022.1 coordinate 91,758, forward strand.
GACCGATCTGCGCTCCGGCCTGCACCAGGGTGATCGTCTCAAGCCCATTCTTCGAGAACGCGGTGCGCGGATAGTGCATGATCGAGCCGTAGTCATACCCACCGACATCGTCACCGTCGACGATGTGCTGGTCGAACTGGTTCTCCATACCCGACTCAATGTTGGCCACGTTGATCGTCACGAAGGCGTTGCGATCCTCCCGACTCTGTTCGTGCCAGAGCCCGACCGCGTGGCCGATCTCGTGGATCGCATTACCGGTGCTGCAGCCGGTCCCCAAACTGATGGTTTGCATGCCGTTACCCTGCATACCGAGCATCGACCAGCATCGACCAGCATCGACCAGCATCCGCCAGAATCGCTGAACTCGATGAAGTTGGAGAATTGCCCCGTATTGGCCGCCGTGCGTTCGGTAAAGCGGATGGGAGTGCTGGCCTCCCAGTGGGAGATCGCGTCGCGCACCCGCTGCTGGTTCGGAAGGGCGGCGTTGATCCGAAACGGAACGTGGGCGTTCGGCCATCGAAAGCGCGCGCCGGTGATGGCCACGCCGCGGGCACGACCGTCGTCGTGGCTTTCGGCATCCTTGGTCTGCTCCAACTCGGCAACCGTGCCCAGCACAATGTCACCTTCGAAGACGGCCAGATTGTTGACCTTGTAGTAGACCACTTCGGTTGGCCCGAAGGTGACGCCGGAGATGAAACCGGATACCGATTCGCCCGCTTGAAATTCACCCTCACTAACGAATTTCTGGTCGCCCCCGGGGCCGGAAATATTTTCTGCCATGGAACTACTCCCTGGGCGCTCTGTCCCTTGCTGGCACTGTGCCGGAACGCGCGTCAGGCTACGCCGCCGGGCGTTATCGGAGCGTTACTCGGGGCCGGTGCACGGAGTCGCGCCCGGCGGCCCACAGTTCGGCATTGCGCACCACGATCAGTCCGGCGTGCCGACCAGCCGTTCGATCGCAGCGAGCGGGATCGGCAGCCAGGCGGGTCGATTGCGACTCTCATAGACAGCCTCGTAGAGAGCTTTGTCGAGCTCGAAGGCCTCGAGCAAGGCAAGCTGCTCGGCCAGTTTGAGGCCGGAGCGTTCCGCGTAACCGTCGAGGAAAGCGCCACGGCAGGCCATTGCCCAATCGGAAATCATCGGCAGATTCTTCGTCATCGCACAGGACGACGAACCGGCTGAGGCGAGGGTGACCGCGGCTTCGGCCGTGGTCGCCGTCATCGCGCCGGACACGTAGGAGAAGGATCGCAGCATGCCGGCGACGTCGCGCAGCGGGACATCGGGCCGGGTGCGCTCCCGCAGAGTGCGTAGCGGTTCACCCTCGAAATCCAGCAGCACCCAGCCGCGGCCCTGCACGTCGAGAACCTGCCCGAGGTGAAAGTCACCGTGGATGCGCTGGAGTCTGGGCCACGCCGCGGATTCCGCCCGGGCAAACACCGCTTCGATGGCGCTCTGGTATTTGGCCAACAGCGGGACTTCACGCAGGGTCTGACTGCAGCGCAGTTTGATCTTGGCCATTTCCTCGGCAATGACTTCGGGGCTCGCCTCCAAGGTCGGCAGGGTGCGCGCGAGATCGTGGTGCACGTCGGCGGTGGCCTGCCCCAGCCGGAAGGCCGGGCCGGTGAAATCACTGCCCGCGGCGGCAGCGATCAGGGCCGTGCGCCAGGCATCCGGTGCATCGGGCAGAAACTCCTGGGCAAATGCCAGGTGGCCGACCGCTCTCTGGCCGGGCTCGGCCGGATCGTCCCACTGGCCGAGCACGGCACCGAACGGCAGCGGGATGCGAGTTGAGCCGGCACCGGCCAGCGCAGCCTGCACCGTCACATCCGGATTCTCTCCCGCATGAATAATTCGGAAGACCTTGCAAATAATCGGCACCGCTGGCGAACCGGATGCGTCGACGCGCTCCACGATGATCGAGGTATTGGATTGCTCTCCGCTGAGCACCCGACTCGATATGACGGTTGCGGCCGTCGTGCTGGAAGGGGCGGTGGAGCGCGGGCGCAGGTCCTCGCCCCGCGCGCTGGCGGCGGAGCGGTCGGTCGCCGTTGGTTTGGTGGACACGGACACGTCCTGCCGCTCCATGAATGCCAGCAACGCGGCAGCGAAGGCGGGGTCGTAGGCGGCATCGTAAATGTAGCGGGCGTTGAGCGAGCCCGGTTGGCGCACGGTGATCAGGGCGTTGTCGGCGCCGGGCAATTCCTCGAAGCGTTCAGTGGTCGGCAACTGGTACAGCGTGAGGGTGAGGCTCGCTGTGTCGAGCACGAAATCAACGCGGATGGTGACTCCCGGCTCGGCGCAGTCGAGGGCGAAGTGCCCGATGCTGCGCAGCGCGGGAACTCGCCCCTTGTTGCCGAACCAACGCTGCGTCGACACCCAGGCATTGACGTAGCTGGGCAGTGGGGTGCCGCGATGGTTGGGGGCGAGGTCGGCGGTGTTGTGGGGCTGCGAATCTCGGTCTGGACGGTGAGCGCTGTCTCCATCGATCATGCCGCCAGCGTAGCGTCCCAACCGGGATTCTGTCGGCGCGCCCGAGGACCCGAACTTGGGGCTTGCGGTAGCCTCTGTCAAGCCCCCTAACCGGGATTGCGTCGATCGGGCGACAATTTCGGCGCCCCAAGTTACAATTGTAAACAACGGACAGCGTGGTGGGACGCCTTCAGATGATGCTAGACATCCATTGGGGAAGAACCGTGCAGGGTATGCCCCAGCGATATTCATTGGAACCGGTCGTGCAGGAATCAACTCCGTCGATCATCGCTCGCAAGCTGCGCTACGCGATCGCGCACGGCGAGGTCGCTCCCGGGTCGCAACTGGGTGAGGCAGAACTCGCCCGTGAACTCGGTGTCAGTCGAGGCCCTCTGCGCGAAGCCATGCGGCGCCTGACGTAGGAGGGACTCCTGGTCAGCATTCGCAACCGGGGTCTGTTCGTCATCGAGATGACGGACGCTGAGATTCGTGACATGTACGTGCTGCGCACCGCCATCGAGTCGGCGGCCTGCAAGCTGCTGGTGCGGGCGGACCACGTAGCCGCCGGCAAGGAACTGCTGACCCAGGTATCAGAGATGGAGAATGCTGCCGCCATCGGCAATCGTGCCGCCATGAGCGACGCCGACATGGTCTTTCATGAACGCCTTGTCGCCCTGAGTGGCAGCCGCCGCTTCGCGCGCATCCACAGCACCCTGATGACGAAGACCCGGATGTGCCTGACCGTACTCCAGGACTCCTATCGGGTCGACGGGGAGTGGATCGCGGAGCATCGCGGTATCGCCGAGGCTGTGTTCAACGGCGACGGGCCGCTGGCCGAGAGTCGGCTCAGCGACCATGCCGAGGCCGCGCTGGCGCGACTGACCGATTCGACGGCATCCATTTCGGTGTGACCGGCATCTGAATGCCCGGACCTTTGGGGTCGGGCACAGTCGTTCCAAGCCGGTAGCTTCGCCTTTTTGTTCCCGGCGGCGAACGATTCAGGCCGTGCGCGGCGGCAGGATGACGTGGGGCAGACTGGCCGGTTCGACGCGGATGCTGGTGCGCTCGCAGCCAGTGCACTTGAGGACGTAGAGCGGAAGGGTGATGCGCAGGGCCTGCGCGGGGTTGGGTTTCAAATCAGCGGGTGACTTGCAAAACGGGCAGGTGAGTCGCATCGCGGGGGTTTCCCTTGGCTCAGTTCTGCGCAAGCGGTAGCTCGCGTCAGATTGACCATAGGGTGTTCCGTGTTTCTCTGCTGCCCCTTGAATTCGCCGCCAAACTGTGTGTAAAGAACAGTCTGGCCGCACCGCTAAACGGATGCCGCGAGCAGGCTCACGACGACGGTGTCGTCCTTCGTCGACAGCTGGCCGACCTCGGCGAACCCGAGGCGGCCGTGGAACGCGAGGGATCCCGGATTCGGCGGTTCGAGGTTGACCTCGCACAGCACCTCGGCGAGCAGCTCGCGGCGGGCCGCACCGAAGATGGCATCGTAGAGAACCTGGCCGAGCCCCTGCCCGCGAAAACCGTCGGCCACGACGATGCGGTCGACGTAGAGAAAATCGGTGGATCGCTGGGAGAACCAGCGGTAGTTCTCGCTCGCGTACTCGGCGCCGGCGACAAAAAGGATGGCAAAGCCGAGTACCTCGGCGGCCGCATCGTCGTCGGCGACGACAGCGACCGCGAGGTGGCTGTGTTCGACCAGCGCGACCAGTGCCGGCGCATCCAGCTCATTGACCGCTGGAACGGCGGCATTGTTGAGCGCGAGCAGGCGCGGCAGGTCGGCGGCCACGAGGGAACGAATCGAGTAGGTCACCCACTAACGATAGGCCAACGCCCTGGCCCGCGAACCACGGGCCCGCTACGCCTCCGAGCGCGCTCCGGCCCGGTACACGGCGGTCGCGATGACGAGGTCTTCCCATGACATCCCGGTGCTCTTGAAGACGCGCGGAGTTTCCGCCGTGACGGCGACGGTTCCCGTCACGATGTCAAGCAGCGGCACGAGCTCGTGCGGGGCGATGACACCCTCGGCCACCGCGATGATGACGTCGCCGGCCTCCCGTTGCGCCGTGGCCGGGTCTTCGACGACGACCTGCGCGCGGGCGAGGAGCGCTGAGTCGAGCTCACGGGCATCCGTTTCGTGCGAACCGACGGCGACGACGCAGCAATCGGCGTGCACCAGGCTGCCGTCGAACAGCGGAGTACGCGCGGTGGTGGCGCAGACGATCAACTGGGCCGTTGCCACGTCAGCGGCCGTGCCTACCTGGGCCGGCAGGCCGCTGGCGGTCACCCGGGCGGCGAACAGCTCGGCGCGGGGCTGGTCTCGGGCCACGATCGTGACCCGGTCTATTGAGCGGATGGCCCGCATCGCCTCGATATGCCCCCAGGCTTGCGGCCCCGAACCGAACACCACCAGGTGTTCTACGGCGGCCGGAGCCAGGTAGTCGGCGGCCGCGGCCGACACGGCCGGGGTGCGCAGGGTCGTGATCGCGGCGCCGTCGAACAGCGTGATCGGCGTGAGCGTCAGGGCGTCGAGCAGCAGATAGACGCCCTGAATGCGCTCCCGACCAAGGGCCGGGTTGCCCGGCGTGACCGACGCCACTTTGATGCCGACGAAATCCGAAGCTTCAGTGGGCATGAGCAGCAATTGGCCGTTCGCGACCGCCAGAACCTGCCGGGCGAAGTCACGCACCGGATCGAGCCCGGTGGCGAGCGCGTTCTGCACGGCTCGCACCGCCGTACCGTAGTCCACCCGCTCAAAAATTTCTTCGGTGGTGACCATGGTGGTCGGAGCGGGTCTGGAGCTTGTAAATGTCATCCGTCGCAGACTATCGGGCGGCCTGCGTCCGCAGCACTGCCAGAATGGACTGTCGCCGTTTCAGCCTGGCGACACGTTTCACGGTGGCAAGAGGAGACAACGGCGTATGACTCACCAGGTGAGCACGACCAAACCGAGCACGGATAACTACCGGGCCGCCCGCGACCAGTTGCTGGCGCTGCGCAACGATCATTCCCGTGCCGCGCAGGAGTTTGAATGGCCCGACGTGGGGGAACACTTCAACTGGGCCACCGACTGGTTCGACGTGCTCGCACGCGGCAACGACAAAATCGCTTTGTGGATCGTCGAAGAAGACGGCAGCGAGCAGAAGTTCAGTTTCGCCGAGATGGCGCAACGCTCCGACCAGGTGGCCACCTGGCTGGCCCGGCAGGGCGTGCGGCACGGCGACCATGTCATGCTCATGCTCGGCAACCAGCTCGAAATCTGGGAGGCGATGCTCGCCATTATGAAGGTCGGCGCGGTCATCATGCCGACCAGTGCCGTGCTCGCCGCTCATGACCTGACCGACCGGGTGCTTCGCGGCGGCGTCACCCATGTGATCGCGAACTCGTCCGATGCAGCCAAGTTCGACGATGTTCCCGGCGACTACACCCGCATCAGCGTCGGCGCGCCGCGCCCCGGGTGGGCCGACTTCGCGGACGCCTACGCGCTCACCCCGGAACCCATCGCGACGGTCGTGGCATCCGGTGACCCATCGCTGATCTACTTCACCTCCGGTACGACGAGCAAGCCCAAAATGGTGCTGCACTCGCAGACCTCCTACCCGGTCGGCCACCTGTCGACCATGTACTGGCTGGGCCTTCGCCCCGGAGATGTGCACCTCGCCATCAGCTCGCCCGGCTGGGGCAAGCACGCCTGGAGCTGCTTCTTTGCCCCGTGGATCGCCGAGGCGACCGTATTCGTCTACAACTACTCCAAGTTCGATCCCAGCGCCCTCATCGCCCAGCTGCATCGAGCGAAGGTCAGCACGTTTTGCGCGCCGCCGACGGTCTGGCGCATGCTCATTCAAGCGGATGTCGGCCCCCGGCCGGCCGCCCTGCGCGAGTTGCTCTCCGCCGGGGAACCGCTTAACCCCGAGGTCATTCGGCAGATCGACAACGGCTGGAAACTGACCATCCGCGATGGCTTCGGCCAGACCGAGACCACCGCCATCGTTGGAAACGGTCCCGGATCGGTGCTGAAGGCCGGGTCGATGGGCCTGCCCCTGCCCGGCGTCTCGATCAAGCTGCTCGACCCGATCACCGAACTGCCCGCCGAGGAAGGTGAGATCTGCCTCGACCTGTCGACGAGCCCGGTCAACTTGATGACCGGCTACCACGGCGAACCCGACCTTACCGCGCACGCCATTCGCGGCGGTTTTTTTCACACCGGCGACGTCGCCACAGTGGATGCCGACGGCTACCTCACCTTTATCGGCCGCACCGACGACGTGTTTAAGTCGAGCGATTACAAGGTGTCGCCGTTCGAGGTGGAGAGCGTGCTGCTCGAACACCCCGCGGTCGCCGAAGCCGCCGTGGTTCCCGCGCCCGATGCCACCCGGCTGAACATTCCCAAGGCGTACATCCACCTCGCCCCGGGCTGGGAGCCGACGGCCGAAACCGCCGAAGCCGTGCTTCGGCATGCCCGTACCGGCCTGCCCGCCTACATGCGGGTGCGCCGGGTGGAATTCTTCGAGCTGCCCAAGACCATCTCCGGCAAGATCCGCCGGGTCGAACTACGCGAGCGCGAAGCCGACGCGGCAAATGCCGGCACCCGGCTGCCGAATGAATGGCGCGACGACCAGTTTCCGGGGCTCACGCGCTAGCAGCATCCGCTCGAAAAATCTGCGGGAAAGTCGGCGCTTACAGCCCGAGACCGGGCCTGGCCCCCTCGCTAGCGTGGAAGCATGACCCTCCTCGACAACCCGCGTGCCACGACAACCGACGACACAGGCTGGGCTGGCTTCACCGCCGGGCCGTGGCAGCACGGCATTGATGTTCGAGATTTGATCCAGCGCAACTACACGCCGTTCACCGATGATGCGAGCTTTCTGACCGGCGCCACCGACCGCACACTGGCGCTCTGGGCCCGGCTGACGGAGATGTTCCCCCGGGAGCGCGCGCTCGGCGTCTACGACGTCGACCCGACCACCCCGGCATCGATTACCGCGCACGCCCCCGGCTACATCGACCAGCCGAGCGAGACCATTGTCGGTCTGCAAACGGATGCCCCGCTTAAGCGAGCCATTATGCCCTTCGGCGGCTGGCGCACACCCGGGTCGAGGTACTGCCCTTTCATCAGATGGGCGAGGACAAGTGGAATCGCCTGGCCATTCCGTATTCGCTGTACGGCGTGCTGCCGCCCGATTCCGCGCTGCAGGAGCGGGTGCGGGCCCAGTTCCGCGCCCGCGGCCTCACGACGTTCTGGCTAGAAGCGGGCGAGCAACTCCGTTTTTTTGGCGTGGAATTCGGCATCCGTCACCACGCCGGCTTCGCGCAGCTGACCGAGCTGGGAGAGGTGAAGGGCGATTCCGGTCGCTCCCGCAGGGTGGCCTTCGAGTTCGCGGCGCGCGGGCGCGGGGGCGAGGGCCGCGACCGGTGCCGGTGCCGGGGTGACCGGGTGCACCGCGGCCACCCCTGTGGCGGGTGAATGACCGGACTGGGACATCCGGTCGATCCAGGCCAGTGCGATCGCCGAGAGAATGAACACCATGTGAATGATGACCTGCCACAGCACGCCGTCCCAGGTGTAGATATTGCCGGTGATGGTTTCGGTCGGGTTGTTATCGACGGGGGTGCCGCGCGCGGCCAGGTCGCCGACCTCGATAAAGGTCTTGAGCAGGTGGATCGACGAGATGCCGACGATGGCCATGGCGAGCTTGACCTTGAGCACGTTGGCATTGACGTGGGAGAGCCATTCCGGCTGGTCGGGGTGCCCTTCCAAACGGATGCGGGACACAAACGTCTCGTAGCCGCCGATAATGACCATGATCAGCAGGTTCGCGATCATGACGACGTCGATCAGGCCGAGCACCGAGAGCATGATCGCGGCTTCTTCGACGTGGATGCCACCGTCGTCCCCTGGCACGGTCAGCGAGGTCCAGACGTCGCCGCCGAGGTTGATGAGCTCGACCATGAACACGATCACGTAGATGATCTGCGCGATGATGAGCCCGATATAAAGCGGCGCCTGCAGCCAGCGGCTGAAGAAGATCATCAAGCCGACGCTGCGCACCCAGCGCGACTGCGGGCGGAACGGGCGGGGGAACTCGGTTTCAGTCACCGGTTGATCATAAGGGAGGCCCGGGTGAGAACCTCCTGTGCGCCGCAGCGCCTGTGGACGTACGCTGACGTGTTGATGAATCCGGTCACGATGGCCGCGCGCCAGCATTGTGGGCGCCTGGGCGGGACGATCAGGAAGGTCGCAGCGAACGCTCAAGAGCTCTGCGGCCGGTGGGCAGGCCTCCGGACAGATCGGTCGGCTCCAGTCCGAGCAGCGCGGCGAAATGGGCGGATGGTTCGACGCCGAGCTCACGGCCCAGATGGGCGCGAAAACTGCGGTACACCGGCACCGCCGAGGCATAGTTGTCTTCGGCGAGATGGCAGCGCACGAGCAGATGCTGGGTGCTCTCCCGCAACGGATCGACAACCGCAGCGGCACGGGCCGCGCCCAGGGCGCGACTGAAACTGCCGGCCAGCAGATGGGAGCGGGCCAGGGATTCCAGGGCGTCCACCCTCTGATTGAGCAGATGGTCCTGCTGTTCCAGCGCCCATTCCTCGTACCAGCCCGGCAACAGGTTGGCCTCCTGCAATACATCGACGGATTCCGGCGGCAACGGCAACCCGCCGGTCAGGGTGATCTCGGTGATCAAATCGCGTACCTTGTGCAGATCCACACGCACCGCCGCGTCGAGCTGCAGCGGATCGGTTGCGTGGAGCAATCGGGGGAGTTCGTGCGAAATACGAAACACGCTCGCTCGCAGGTTGCCGGCCGACTGACGCTCGGAGCTATCCGGCCAGAGCAGCGCGGCCAGCACGTGCCGCGGTTGGGTGTGCAACACGGCGAGGGCCGCGAGCAGCCGCTGCTGGCGGGCACCGACCTCGACTGGCACGCCGCTGTAGCGTAACTGCCAGTAGCCCAGCACGCGAAGATCCCAGCCCGGTGTCACTGAAAATCCCATGAGTGCTCGATCCGCGAAAAAGTACAAAGCTGACCCGCAACCTCAGGCGGGATCCGCTACCGCCCAGAATGGCCACCCCGGGGCGGTTGTCAATGCCGTGTGCGCGCCAAAAAGTGGATGCTCCGCCACCGCCAACGCGTGCCCCCGACAGCTGGCAGTAACCAGCCAGTAACGCCGGGGTTTGTACAGTTGGCCTGCGGCATCCGCTGGCAATCGGCCCTTTTGATCGGATCGTCATGAAGCAATTGGCACTCTGCGTGGGCATCAATCGGTTCGAGAACCTGCCGATGAGCAGTTGGCTGAACGGCTGCGTCAATGATGCCGAAGACCTCAGTGCATTGCTCGGGAGCGCCTTCGGATTTGCCGACTCAAGCATCACCCTGCTGACCGACCAAGCCGCGACCCGGGATGCGGTTTACGGAACGCTGGTCGAGGCGCTCGACCGGGCGAATACCCCGGGGGAGCATCTGGAGCGCATTCTGTTCACCATGTCGAGCCACGGCACGCAGGTGGCCGACACCGATAACGAAGAGCCTGACGGCGTCGACGAGGCCTTTGCCACCTGTCACCTGCGTCAGGTCGGCACCCAGTGGGACCTCGAATCGCTCATCGTCGACGACGAACTGCACACCTTGTTTTCCCGGTTGCCCGAGGGGGTGCTGCTCGACGTAATTTTCGACACCTGCCATAGCGGTAGCGGCCTGCGGGCGATGGACCAACTCCTCCTACCGGATGACCGTCGTCCACGCTTCGTGCCCCCACCGACACCGCTAGGCCGGGACGGCACAGCGGTCGCGGGCGCGAACACCCGCATACTGCGCGATCTGGTGCGTACCTCGTCGGCCGTTGCGAAGCCCGTGTCGCTGGCCGCATGCCAGGCCGACCAGGAAGCGATCGACGCGAACTTTGACGGGCGGTACAACGGCGCGTTCACGCATTTTCTGCTCGAGGAGCTGCGCAGCGGGGCCGGCGCCAGTCGCGCCGACGTCGTCAAGCGCGTCAACAAGAAGTTGCGCGCCCGTAAGTTCGAACAGATCGCGCAGCTCGAGGCACCCGACCCCGGCAAAACAACGGCGTGGGGCACCGCGTTCTGAACGCCGCGCTCGTGCGCAGAAGACGGGTCAGGGGTGAAAGGTCGGCCGACGCAGTTCGGCTACGCCTGGTGCCGGGGTAGCGGGCGCGGCGGCGGGCGGCGGTGCGGGCGACTGTGCGGGGGGCGGCGCGGCAGCCGCTTTCAGCGCCGGGCGAGCGAGGGCGTGCGCGGCGAGTTTAGCCCGCTGCCGATCCAGGTCGAGAATCGGCTTGAGTGCGGCGAAGCTCAGACGACCACCCTCGTCGAAGCGCAGTTGCCCGCCACCGCGAATGAAAACATTCGCCTGGGTGGTCAGCCCGAATCTGCGCGCTTCAGCGACGGTGAACGTGAATTCCTGGGTGAAGGTGGCACCGATCTCCGACACCACGAAGCCGTCCGGCCCAACCCGAAGTGTCGGCCGCACCCGTTCCACTGAAATGGGGCGAGTGGGGTCGATCTTCGCCGCCTCCAGCAATTTCGGGTTCTCCCAGAGAAAACGTACGATCTCTTCCGGGTCGGAGCTGAGGGCGGCCAGCCGAATTGGGTACCGCAGTCCAATGAAGGTCGCAACGCCCGAAAGGTCGTGGTTCGGCGGCAATTTGATGCCGAGCTCGGCGAATGCCTCGGTAACGACGGGATGATACTCCAGGTCGTCGTCGGGCACGACCGCCATGTCGGCGGCGAGGATTCCGCCCAGCAGGTCTTCCCAGGTCACATCCACCGGTGCCATGTAGCCCAGGCTGCGGATGAGCATTCCCAAGACCTGACGGCCAACGTCTGCGCCGGCGATCTGGTACAGGCTCGAGCGGCCTCCGGGCAAGTCGAGCCGCTTCAGCCAGAGTCGCACCACCACGCGCAGCAGTACCTGCACGATCGCGCCGCCGCGAGCGTGCGGGTCGCGCAGGGTGCGCCAGTCGGGCGGACTGTCCTCGCTCAGGGACGACCGAACGGTTCCGCGTTTGAAGAGCTCATCGCCCAAACTGAACAGGTCGCTCCGAAGTACATCCTCGCTGAGGGTATCGAGGTTGAGGGTGTCACCGCCGGACGACGTCAACATTTGTTCGACCAGGGTGCGGGTGGAAAACACGGACAGCAGCGCCACGAGGTCGGCGAACGTTTCATGCAGGGCGAGAGTGGATGCCGCCACCGCGTACACCTGCTGCGCCAGGAATCGGCTGTCCTCCAGCAGGGCCGCCAGATCATCGGGCGGTTTCTCGTCGACGATCATCCACGGCGGGGTCGGGGAGCCGATGTCGAGACTGAACGGCTTCTGACGGGGCTTTCGCACGATCACGTCGAACCGGGCGCTGCGCGGCCCCGGGCCGATGCGTTCGACCGGAACCCGCAGCGTGGTCGTGAGCAGCGGCGCGGGTTCGCCCGGGGCGGATTCGGGGGGACCGTGGTGAACGGCCCCTCGGCCAGAACGGTCAGGCTGACCTGCAGACCGCCCTGCCCGGCGTCGCTCAGCCCTGGATCGCTCAGCCCTGGATCGCTCAGCCCTGGATCGCTCGGTTGCGCGAGCGACGCGTCAGCAGACTCGGGATCGATACCAGTTGTCATGGCGGCCCCCACAGCATCCGTTTCTGTGTGCAATATGCAACCGCCGGCGTGGTTTGTCAAGGCTTCGGGTGAAGTAACGCAGCAGTAACGCTGGAGCGACATAATCGCAACGCCCCACCCCTGTTCCAGCATGAATTAGATGACATGAACTGAATGAGAGGAACGGTGCCATGCCCGAACCGATGCCCCCCGCCACACGGCAGCCGCCGCTGTCTCCAAGTGAGCTCGACCGCCTTCGCCCGCACGTGGTCAACCTCAGCGGCGGCAAATTCTCATCGAGTGGAGTGTTCCAGACCACTAAAAAAGATGTCGACGCCGTTTTTGCGACGCATCTGCCGGCCTTTGTTGCCGAGCATGGCGGCGTCGTACCCGTTATGTTCTGCGCCCACGGCGGGCTGGTCGGCGAGCAGTCCGGGCTGCGGATCGCTGCCACCCAGGTGGAGTGGTGGAAGTCCAACGGCGTGTATCCCATTCACTTCGTCTGGGAGACCGGCCTGGCCGGGGCCATCGCTGGTGCGGTGGGGGACTGGGCGCAGGGTCGTCGCGGCTGGCTCGACGAGGCCAAGGACCGCGTGCTTGAACTCGCGGCCCGATTCGGCCAGGGGCAGGCGATCTGGGGGCAGATGAAGCGCGCGGCCGAGGCTGCATCGGCCGGGGACGGCGGCGCCCGCTACGTCGCTGAAGCACTCGGCGCGTACTGCACCGCCCACCCCGACACGATCAGCGTGCACGCCGTTGGGCACAGTGCCGGATCAATCTTTCATCCCTTCTTTATTCCCGCCGCTTTGAAGGCCGGGGTACCGGCCTTCGACACGCTCAGCCTGCTGGCTCCGGCCGTGCGCACCGATGTGTTCGAGAAGCAGCTCGTGCCGCTGTGTGGCCAGGAGGTGAAGTCGCTGGCGTTGTTCACCATGACCGAAAAGCTCGAGCGCGCTGACACTTGCCTCGGCGCCTACGGAAAGTCCCTGCTCTACCTGGTGCGGGCGTCGTTTGAGCCCGAAGAATTTTCGCCCATTCTGGGCCTCGAGGAGTGCCTCCGCGCCGACCCGGTGCTCAGTCGACTGTTCGGGCTGTCCGGCGCGAGCGGAGGCATCGCTGACATTATCTGGTCGAAAGCAACGGGCGGCCCCTTGACCAACCGCAGCACCTCGACCAGCCATGGCGGGTTCGACACCGACATCCCGACCATGGACAGCGTCGCGCGCCGGGTCACCGGCAGCTCGCGCATTCAGTCATTCCCGATCACCCGCTCCCGTGGCGACGAGCTCTGGCCGGTACCAGGCCCGACCACGCCCCGGCGGGCCGGAACCCACCACGCGCTCTGTGTCGGTATCAACGCGTATCCCGGCGGCGATGCCCTCTACGGCTGCGTAGCGGATGCCGAGGCCTGGGCAGCGCAGCTCACCGCGGCCGGTTTCGCGGTGCGCACGCTGCTCGACGCGGAGGTGACCCGGCAGAATATTCTGCTCGGGCTGCTCGACGTGGTGGCGAGCAGCGTCGCGGGCGATGTGCTGGTCTTTCAGTACGCCGGGCACGGCACCTACGTGGACGACCTTGACGGTGACGAGGCGGAGTCCGGCAACGAGGAGAAGCAGTACGACGAAGCGCTCTGCCCGATCGACTTTCGCGAGGGCAATTTGATCATCGACGACGACCTCGGAGAGATCTTCGACCAGCTGCCCGACGGCGTCAGCCTCACCGCCTTCTTCGATTCCTGTCACTCGGGCGACGGCCAACGCCGGTTGCAACTGCTGCCGGTCGATGTGGAGGACCTGAGTACGGCATCCGCTCCCCATGGGCGTCGGGCGCGGTACGTCATCCCCGACAAGGAGACCAGCGAGAAATACCGGACCAAGCGCGGGGCTCCCGCCCGGGCCGGCAAGCGGGCCTTGGCGCGGGAAGTGCTGTTCAGCGCCTGTAAACCGACCGAGGTGGCGTACGAGACAGGCGGTCACGGCGATTTCACCGTGGCAGCCAGCCTGCTCGTGGTGCCGAGGGCAAATCGGCTGACCAACGGCGAGTTCCTGGCGAAGATCCGGGAGGCATTTTCGAGTCAGCCGCGACAGTACCCCGACTTCAACGGGCCGCGGGCCGCGAAATCACGGGTCTTCCTGGCGCCGCTGGTGGCTGCCGCAGCGGAACCGACTGATCGGCCGCCCGGCACCGCATCTGGCACGATCCCCGCCGCGATAACGGCGCTGCTCGACCCGGCCGCAAGCCCCGGGGGCGGGACCGACGCGCTCGCGGCATCCGCTGGTACCGCCGGATCGGCTGGCGTCGCTGCCAGTCACGAAGCGGATGCTGCGGATCGCGCCCGCGCGGCCGCCGCGTTCCTGCGCGCTGCCGCCGACTTCATCGACGGGTAGTGGCCCGCTGGTGACCCCGAAAGACGGTGGGTGCCGTTGACGACGTGACCGACGGCATCCGCTTATTGTCGACATCTTTCGCATCCATCGCTGTGGCCTGCGACACTGGAGGAACAGCTCTGCGCCGAGGTCGTCGGACCGAATCGCGGAAACGATGTACGCGCCGGCTCCTCGGAAGGACCCCATGCTCGATTTTCTGTTCAGCCCGATCCCCGGGATCATTTTCACGATTGTCGTGGTTCTGCTTATCGGCCTGATTTACGCCAAGACGATCTATAAGAACGCGGGGCCCGATGAGGCCCTGATCATCACCGGCAAGAAGAGCCGCAAGACCATCGTCGATGGCGCCACGCTCGAGGAATCCGGCCAGCGAGTCGTGCATGGCCAGGGTGTGTTCATCACGCCGTTCTTCCAGAAGGCGTTCAAGATCAGCCTGCGCAGCCGGGCGATTGAGATCACGGCCGTCGCGCAGGACCGCAACGGCATCACGCTCTCCGTCGAGGCCGTCGCCATCGTCAAGGTCGGCGACGACCCCGCTGCGATTCGCGCCGCCGCCCAGCGGTTTCTTGGGCAGGACAAGAACATTGACGGCTTCGCGCAGGAGGTGCTGAGCGGTTCGCTGCGTTCGTCGATCGGTGCGACCGACGTCATGACCGTTATTCAGAAGCGCGATGAGCTCGGTTCCTCGGTGCTCGCCACGGCTCGCGAATCACTCGCCAACCAGGGCCTCGACGTTGACTCCTTCGAGATCAAGGGCATCACCGATGAGAACGACTACATTCGTGACATCGGTCGTGCCGAGCAGGCGAAGGTGCGTCGCCAGGCCGAGGTGGCCGAGCACGTTGCGAACCGCGAGTCGCAGGAAGCCCTGATTACCGCCGAGCAGGCCATCGCGGAAGCGCAGAATACGCTCGCGCTGCGTAAGGCCGCGCTGCAGCTTGACACCGACAAGGCGTCCGCCGAGGCCGCCGCGTCGAAGCCGCTCGCCGAGGCGAAGGCGCAGCAGGCCATCGTGCAGGAGCAGGAACTGACCGCCCAGCGCCGGGCCAGCCTGCGCAAGGCCGAGCTCGAGTCCGAGGTCAACGCGATCGCCGACGCCGATGCCTACCGCATCCGGGTCACCGCGATCGCGGCGGCCGAGGCATCCGTTGCCAAGGCCACCGCCGATCGCGACAGCCGTGTCGCCAACGCCGACGCTACCCGCGCGGAGGGCCAGGCCGAGGCCGACGCCATTCTCGCCCGAGGAACCGCCGAAGCGACGGCCACGCGCCTCTCCGCCGAGGCCCTCGCCCAGCAGTCCGAGGCGCTCATTCAGCTGCGCCTGATTGAAATGCTCCCGCAGATCGCGCACGAACTGGCCGCACCGATGGGTAACATCGACCAGCTCACCGTCATTTCAACGGATGGCGCCAGCCAACTCTCCAAGAACGTCGCGTCCGGCTTCAGCGAGGTCGACGCCGTGCTCGGCTCCACCATGGGAATCGGCATCAAGGACCTGCTCGGTGGGCTGCTTGGCGGCACTGCGGGAGCCGCTTTGCGGAACGCGACGCCCAGCCACAGCGGCGCATCCGCGTCGACCACTGGTGCTGCGCCGACTCACTCGAGCGCAACCGGCGCTGCGTCACAGCAATCCGGGGCGGCGCCAACGTCGGCGTCGGCCGCCGCTGCGCCTTCGTCAACGTCGGTGGCCCCGTCCGCAGCGACGGCTGGCGCAGCGGCGCGATCAGCAGCCCAAACATCCGTTTCGCAGTCGATCGACGGCGTTGATTTCGATGCTGTCGCCGACGAAGCTGCTGCCGCAATTACCCGTGCGGCGGCGGCCCGGCTGCCCAAGAAAGCTGGGGATCGCCTGCTCCCGTAGCTGGCAGAAGCGCGGGAGATTCGCTCCCACGGCCCCGGTGCAGCTAGCGTTCGAAGACTGTAACAGTGTCTGGCCAGCGCCCGGGGGCGCGGGATCACCTGCCCCGTATCCTCCGGCACCGAAGTGCGACCCCCGACCTCGTCAGCAGCCGGGGCCGTGGGGGTTGGTGAGGCAGTCTTCGGCGACGAGTACGGTGGATTCGTTTGCGGCCATGACGGTGAATGGGGCTGAGGGCATGGTTATGGTGCCGTCGACTGGGCGCCAGCCTTGGTCGCCGAAGCTGTAGTCGGCTTGGTATTTGATGGTGAGGACGATGGAGTAGGTGCCCTTGGCCGTGTACTTGTGGCTGGTGTCGGTGGTGGTGAATTCAGGAAGTCCGAGTGCTTCCCAGCTGGCGCCTCCGGTCGGGGAGGTGGCGGTGTTTCCGTCGCCGAAGTTC
>NZ_SOHD01000043.1:0-19945 GCF_004403235.1 Cryobacterium sp. Hh38
GGAGGAGGAGGAGGAGGAGGAGGAGGAGTGGCGCGGGATGATAGTCAATACTGATGGTCAATACAGCAGCCAAAGACTCCGGGAAGGCAATTGCCGCTATTCCACGAGCGGAAGCTGCACCCGCAGAACCTTGCCGCCGGCCACCATCATGCCCCGGCCGGGCGGAAATTCGGCCCGGTTCAGTCGCGGCAGCGGAGTCTTGAGCAGAATGTCGCCCTGGATGGTGTCGGGCTGCAGCAGCAGGCCGCGCCTGGAATTCTTCATCTCGGCGAACAGTGGCCAGGACGAGTTCCACGACGCGGTTTCACCATCGGCGACCAGAAAATGATCACTGCGCTTGACCTGTTTGATGAGCTCAACCAGCGCGGCATCGGCCGGGGTCTGCAGAAAGTCCGCGAGGTTTTCGACGACGATCGCCATGCGCGGGCTGGCCAGGTATGCGGTAAAAGCCACGTGGATGCCCAGCTGACGACCATCCGAGAGGATGCTGCGGAACACGTCGTACCAGTTCGACCGGCCGCTCGCGACCTCCCAGTCTTCCCGAAAGGCCGCGAACCCGTCGATGAGCAGCAGGATGCGCGGCTCGTTGGGGCAGTTCGCCAGCGCGCGGTACTCGGCGATCGTTGACGCGGTGGCCTCGGCAAAGCGGTTGCCGCGCGCTTCAAGTTCGGCCTTGAGCAGCCGGAACAGGCGAATGATGCGTTCAATGTCGCCGCCGCCGCCGATGCTGCCCACGTGCGGCAGCGGTTCGAGCCTGCGGAGGCTGCCGGCGGCGAAGTCGAGGCCATAAACCGCGACGGGCCCGCCGGCGCTCGTGCGGCCGGCCGCGATCACCAGGGTGCGCAGGGCGACGCTCTTGCCGGATCCGCCGGTGCCGTAGATGCCAATGTGTCCGTCGACATCGGGCAGAAAACAGACCGGGCGCTTTTTTGCTCGGTGGGCGCGTCGGCCGGGCCCAGCGCGAGGGCAGCATCCGTTTGGGTCACGATGGGCGCCAGGTTGCACAGAAACGTCAATTCGTCGAGCGAGGGCCGCCGCGGCGCGGGAATCTGCGCCGCACCAGCCGCTCCGACGAGGGCGGCGACGAGCTTCTCCTGGTCGGTCGGGCCGAGCTCGCGCTCCTGCCCGGCGAGCGGGCCACTCGGCGGTTCCCACGCCTTTTCCACGCCGTTTCCACGCCGTTTCCACGCCGTTTCCACGCCGAAGAGAATAGCCACCCGGTCCGGGCTGTATTCGGCTGCCATGCCGAGCACCCAGGCTTGCAGAAATTCGCTCTTGCCGGCGCCGGTGGTGCCTCCGACCAGGGCGTGCGGGCCCTGGGTGCGCAGGTCGAGGTGCATGGACTGCACTCCGGTGGAACCGACAATGGCGCGCAGGGTTCCGGCCCGTTTGGCGCGCGGCACCGCGCCGGGGGTGCGATCGTGCATGGAGGCGTTTTGCCGCCACCGGTCGATCGCGGCGTCGTGCGCCGCAATAAGGTCGTGGCCGATTAGCGTGACCATCGATACGGAGCGGGGCAGTTCGCTCGAATCGGCGATGAGTACACCGGCGTCGATGACCGGAGCGAGGCGGCGTGCGAAGTGCAGGGCGGTGAGCTGAACGAGCAGCGAATTAACGGTGTCGGCGCAAGCGGCGGCACTGCCGGCCACACCGAGGTCGCCCGGATCAAACAGGTTGTCGATGAGCGGAACCTAATCA
Organism: Cryobacterium sp. Hh38; assembly: GCF_004403235.1. Lineage (NCBI taxonomy): Bacteria > Bacillati > Actinomycetota > Actinomycetes > Micrococcales > Microbacteriaceae > Cryobacterium > Cryobacterium sp. Hh38. The sequence continues at coordinate 1,699 of NZ_SOHD01000043.1, forward strand.
ACCGTGGCGTGTTCGGTGATGACGGCTTCGAGACGCTCCTGAAATTCGGGCAGCAGTGCGCCGCGCAGGGACGCGTCGATCGTGTTGCGCGAGCGCATCGTGGGTCGAGGGCGACTCTCCGAGCAGAACCGGTGCCACCATGGCCAGCCAGGGGAACGGCTGGTCGTCTTTCTCGGTCGGCACACCTCGGGCGCCGCGAAATCCTGACCGGCCTAACGTCCTTCCACCCTCGTTGACCGGTTGAAGCACACCGGACCGTCGCGGTGTTGGTCGCCGATCGCGGCCACGGTCTGCACGACCGCTATGCGCAGCTGGGTGTCGCCGATCTGCGCCGTCTCACTCTGTTCGATGTGCAAGCGGGTGACCAGTCCGCCGTCGATGACGACACCGTTGGCCGAACCGAGGTCCACCAGGTCGATGCCCGCGGCGACTTCGAGACGTACATGGCGTTTCGACACCAGCTTGTCGCTAAGCACCACGTCGCACTCGGCGTCGCGCCCGATGATGGTCGTACCGCGGCCGAGGGCAATATGCGCTCCGGCGTCGGGGCCGGTCAGCACACGGATCACGGCGAGGGTCGCGGCGGCACCGTGCTCGTGGGAGAGAAAAAACGTGTCGGAGTCCGCCAGGGCAACTCTCGCGCCAGAGCCGACCCAATCCTCGCCTATCAGAGCGTCCGGCGGCAGGAGTAACCAATCGGTGCCGCCGGGAGCGACCGTGCGCAGCGTGAGCGGCCGGTCGGCGCCACCGGGCGTGAGCGCCGAGCGCGGATTGACCCGGGCGATTGTACCGGCCACATCGGAAGTGCTGGCGGCGGCGGCCGCTGTGACGACGATGTCGTCATTCTGTCCGTTGGACCGAGCCAACGTGACTTTCAACCGCACGTGCTCGCCCCCAGAAACAAGTTCGGGCGCATCGGTGACAAACTCGGCCCTCGAGCGTACCCCGCGAGGCGACGCGGGCGCCTCCACGGCACCCAGCACCCTGCCCGGGTATCTGAACGACGGATGGCCCCTGCCGAAGCAGGGGCCATCCATTGAGAGCTGCCGATCAGTTATTCGAGCTACTAGTTGTACGTACCAGGAGTGAGGTCGTCCGACGAGAAGCTGTCGAAGTCGACGAAGCTCAGGTCACCCTCGTTGAACGTGGCATCTTCGGTGAAGATGCGGTTCGGGTAACGCTCAGCCTTGGCTTCTTCCGTTGCCTCGACGGTGACGTCGCGGTAACGAGGAAGGCCGGTGCCGGCGGGGATCAACTTACCGATGATGACGTTCTCCTTGAGGCCCATCAGCGGGTCGCTCTTGCCTTCCATGGCCGCCTGGGTCAGAACCCGGGTGGTCTCCTGGAAGGAAGCGGCCGACAGCCAGGACTCGGTCGCGAGGGAAGCCTTGGTAATACCCATGACCTCCTGGCGAGCGGATGCCGTCTTCTTGCCCTCGGTCAGCGCGGTGCGGTTGAGGTCGTTGTACTTCAACCGGTCAACGAGCTCGCCCGGGAGCAGTCCGGTGTCGCCGTGTTCGACGACGGTCACCTTGCGAAGCATCTGACGAACGATGACCTCGATGTGCTTGTCGTGAATCGGTACACCCTGCGAACGGTAGACCTCCTGCACACCGGAGACGAGGTGCTTCTGCACCGCGCGAACACCCTTGACGCGAAGAACTTCCTTCGGGTCGACGGCACCGATGATGATCTGCTGCCCCAGCTCAACGTGCTGGCCATCCTCAACGAGGAGGGTTGAACGCTTGAGCACCGGGTAGGCGATTGCTTCGTCGCCACTGTCGGGGGTCAGGATGACCTTGCGGCCCTTGTCCGAATCCTCAATCGTGATGCGTCCGGCGGAGTCGACGATGGGCGACGCACCCTTGGGGGTACGCGCTTCGAACAGCTCCTGAACACGCGGCAGACCCTGGGTGATGTCGTCAGCGGATGCCGACCCACCCGTGTGGAAGGTACGCATGGTCAGCTGGGTGCCGGGCTCACCGATGGACTGTGCGGCGATGATACCGACGGCCTCACCGATGTCGACGAGCTGGCCCGTGGCGAGCGACCGGCCGTAACAGACAGCACAGACACCGACGGCAGACTCACAGGTCAGCACGGAACGCACCTTGATGGTTTCGACTCCACCGGCGATGAGCTTCGCGATGAGCACGTCTCCGACGTCGTCTCCGGCGTCGGCAATGACCTCACCGGCAGCGTTGACCGCGGCTGCGGCCAGGCTGCGAGCGTAGACCGCGTTCTCGACGTTGAAGTCGACCAGGAGGCCGCCGTCGTCGCCCCGCAGGAGCGCACCGGTCGTGGCATCGGTTCCGGCGATCGGCAGGTCAAGGCCCTTCGTCGTTCCACAGTTGTCTTCACGGATGATGACGTCCTGCGAGACGTCCACCAGACGACGGGTGAGGTACCCCGAGTCGGCGGTACGCAGAGCCGTGTCGGCCAGACCCTTACGAGCACCGTGAGTAGCAATAAAGTACTCGGCGACGGACAGGCCCTCGCGGTAGCTCGAGATGATCGGGCGAGGGATGATCTCACCCTTCGGGTTGTTCACGAGGCCTCGCATGCCGGCGATGTTACGCACCTGCAGCCAGTTACCACGAGCACCAGACGTCACCATGCGGTTGATGGTGTTGTCGGCCGGGAAGTTCGCCTGCATCGCTGCGGCGACATCTTCCGTGGCACGAGTCCAGATCTGGATGAGCTCCTGGCGACGCTCGAGGTCGGTCGTCAGACCCTTGTCGAACTGGCCCTGAACCTTGGCAGCCTGCTTCTCGTAGCCAGCGACGATCTCCTTCTTGTTCGGAGGCGTCAGAATGTCGCTGAGCGCTACGGTCACACCGCTTCGGGTTGCCCAGTAGAAACCGGCATCCTTGATCCGGTCGAGGGTTGCAGCAACCTCAACCTTGACGTACCGCTCCGCGAGGTCGTTGACAATGGTCGACATGGTGACCTTGTTGGCAACGTCTTCGAAGTACGGGTAGTCGGCCGGAAGCGCCTCGTTGAAGATGGCGCGACCGAGGCTCGTCGTGACGAGAACGGTGCCGACAGCCTGACCGTTGACGAGCTCGACGCCTTCGGGCTGGGTGCCCTCGGTGAAGTACTTGTCGGTCAAGCGGATGCGCACCTTGGCGTTCAGGTCGAGCGTCTTCTGGTCGAACGCGAGAATCGCCTCTGACACGGTGGAGAACGCGCGGCCTTCTCCGACCACACCTTCCTTCATCGTGGTGAGGTGGTGCAGACCGATGATCATGTCCTGGGTGGGCAGGGTCACCGGGCGGCCGTCGGACGGCTTGAGGATGTTGTTCGAGGCGAGCATCAGGATGCGAGCCTCGGCCTGGGCCTCAACCGACAGCGGCAGGTGCACGGCCATCTGGTCACCGTCGAAGTCGGCGTTAAACGCCGCGCAAACGAGCGGGTGCAGCTGGATTGCCTTACCTTCAACGAGCTGAGGCTCGAAGGCCTGGATGCCGAGGCGGTGCAGGGTGGGTGCACGGTTGAGCATAACGGGGCGCTCGCGGATGATCTCCTCGAGCACGTCCCAGACCTGCGGACGCGAACGCTCGACCATGCGCTTGGCAGCCTTGATGTTCTGAGCGTGGCTCAGATCGATCAGGCGCTTGATCACGAACGGCTTGAACAGCTCGAGTGCCATCTGCTTGGGCAGACCACACTGGTGCAGCTTGAGCTGCGGGCCGACCACGATGACCGAACGGCCGGAGTAGTCCACGCGCTTGCCGAGCAGGTTCTGGCGGAAACGACCCTGCTTTCCCTTGAGCATGTCGCTCAGGGACTTCAGGGCACGGTTACCGGTTCCGGTGACCGGGCGACCACGGCGACCGTTGTCGAACAGTGCGTCGACGGCCTCCTGCAGCATCCGCTTCTCGTTGTTGACAATGATCTCGGGAGCACCGAGGTCAAGCAGACGACGCAGGCGGTTGTTGCGGTTGATCACACGACGGTAGAGGTCGTTGAGGTCGCTAGTCGCGAAGCGGCCACCGTCGAGCTGCACCATCGGGCGGAGTTCCGGCGGGAGCACCGGAACGACGTCGAGCACCATTCCGGCCGGCGAGTTGCCGGTCATGATGAACGCGTTGACCACGCGCAGACGCTTAATGGCGCGGATCTTCTTCTGACCCTTGCCCTCAGCGATCTGCAGGTGCAGGTTTTCGCTCTCGGTGACCAGGTCGAAGGCCTCAAGGCGCTTCTTGATGGCTTCGGCGCCCATGTAGGCCTCGAAGTACATGCCGAAACGGTCCTGGAGCTCGTGGAAGACGGAGTCTTCCGGCTTCAGGTCGCCGACCTTGAGGGTGCGGAAGTCTTCCCAGACGCGCTCGAGGTGAGCAACCTGCTCGTCCAGAGACTTGCGAATCTGGCCCATTTCCTTTTCAGCGGCGTCTTTGGTGCGCTTCTTCTGGTCGCTCTTGGCGCCTTCGGCCTCCAGTGCTGCGAGGTCGGTTTCAAGGCGCTGCAGGCGATCGGCGATGCGCGAGTCGCGGCTGGACTCAATGGTCTTCAGTTCGAGACGCAGCTCGTTCTCCAGGCCGGGCATGTCCTGGTGGCGACCGTCTTCGTCCACCGTGATGACCATGTAGGCGGCGAAGTAGATGACCTTTTCGAGGTCCTTCGGAGCCATGTCCAGCAGGTAACCGAGACGCGAGGGCACACCCTTGAAGTACCAGATGTGCGTGACCGGGGCAGCGAGTTCGATGTGGCCCATGCGCTCACGGCGCACCGACGACTTCGTGACCTCTACACCGCAACGCTCGCAGACGATGCCTTTGAAGCGAACACGCTTGTACTTGCCACACGAGCATTCCCAGTCCCGTGAGGGTCCGAAGATCTGCTCGCCGAACAGGCCGTCTTTTTCCGGCTTGAGCGTGCGGTAGTTGATAGTTTCGGGCTTCTTGACCTCACCGTGCGACCAACGACGGATGTCGTCTGCGGTAGCCAGGCCAATACGAAGCTCGTCAAATGTTGTTACGTCGAGCAATTTCTCTCCTTGGAAAGTTTTCGAAGTTTCTTTGGACCGGGCTTAGATGTCGTCGATGGACGACGACTCAAACCGGGTGGAAATGTTGATGCCGAGTTCTTCCGCAGCACGGAACACCTCGTCATCCGTGTCGCGCAGGCTGACTGCGGTGCCATCGGCCGAAAGTACTTCGACGTTCAAGCAGAGCGACTGCATTTCCTTGATAAGAACCTTGAAGCTCTCGGGAATGCCGGGTTCCTGGATGTTCTCACCCTTGACGATGGCCTCGTACACCTTGACGCGGCCGAGGATATCGTCGCTCTTGATGGTCAGGAGTTCCTGCAGGGCGTAAGCGGCTCCATATGCTTCGAGCGCCCACACCTCCATCTCACCGAAACGCTGTCCACCGAACTGCGCCTTACCACCCAGCGGCTGCTGCGTGATCATGGAGTACGGGCCGGTCGAGCGAGCGTGGATCTTGTCGTCGACGAGGTGGTGGAGCTTCAGGATGTACATGTATCCAACGGACACCGGCATCGGGAACGGTTCGCCGGAGCGGCCGTCGAAGAGCTGGGTCTTGCCCGAGGAACCGATGAGGCGTTCGCCGTCGCGGGTTAGGGTCGTGGAGTCTAGAAGACCCTCGATCTCGATCTCGAGCGCACCGTCGAATACCGGGGTGGCGACCTTCGTGCCGGGTGCGGCGCTGAAGGCGTGCTCCGGAAGACGAGCAGCCCACTTCGGCTTGCCCTCGACGTTCCAGCCCTGCTTCGCAATCCAGCCGAGGTGGGTTTCGAGCACTTGGCCGAAGTTCATGCGACCGGGGATACCGAGCGGGTTAAGGATGATGTCAACCGGGGTTCCGTCGGCGAGGAACGGCATGTCCTCGATCGGCAGAATGCGGGAGATAACACCCTTGTTGCCGTGACGGCCGGCGAGCTTGTCACCCTCGGTGATCTTGCGCTTCTGGGCGATGAACACGACCACGCGCTGGTTGACGCCGCTGCCAAGCTCGTCGTCGCCGTCCTGCGAGTCGAACACCTTGACACCGATGATGGTGCCGCGCTCACCGTGGGGAACCTTCAGCGAGGTGTCGCGAACTTCGCGGCTCTTCTCGTTGAAGATGGCGCGCAGCAGGCGCTCCTCGGCAGACAGCTCGGTCTCGCCCTTGGGCGTGACCTTGCCGACGAGGATATCGCCGGGGCGAACCTCGGCTCCGATGCGAATGATGCCACGCTCGTCGAGGTCGGCGAGGAAGTCCGGCGACACGTTGGGAAGGTCGCGAGTGATCTCTTCCTTACCCAGCTTGGTGTCGCGGGCATCCACTTCGTACTCTTCGATGTGAATCGAGGAGAGGGTGTCGTCCTTGACCAGGTTCTGGCTCAGGATGATCGCGTCCTCGAAGTTGTAGCCTTCCCACGGCATGAATGCCACGAGCAGGTTCTTTCCGAGGGCGAGTTCTCCCTGGTCGGTGGCGGGTCCGTCGGCGATAACCTCGCCGGCTTCGATCCGCTCACCGGCGTTGACGATCACGCGGTGGTTGAAGCTCGTGCCCTGGTTGGAGCGGCTGAACTTGCGCAGGTAGTAGTCCTGCGTGCCGCCCTCATCGAGCTGGATGGTGACGACATCAGCCGACACCTCGGAGACCACACCGGGCTTCAGCGCGGTGAGCACGTCACCGGCGTCGATGGCCGTGTAGACCTCCATGCCGGTTCCGACGAGCGGGCTGTCGCTGAGCAGCAGCGGCACAGCCTGACGCTGCATGTTGGCACCCATGAGTGCGCGGTTTGCATCGTCGTGCTCGAGGAACGGGATGAGGCTGGTCGCGACCGATACCATCTGGCGCGGCGAGACATCCATGTAGCCGATGTCTTCAGCGGGAACGAGGTCGACCTCGCCACCCTTCTTACGGGCGAGCACGCGGGCCTCGGCGAAGTGCGAGTCCTTGGTGAGCGGCGCGTTGGCCTGGGCGACGATGAAGTCGTCCTCTTCGCTCGCGGTGAGGTAGTCGATCGTCTCGGTGACCTTGTTGTTCAGCACCCGACGGTACGGCGTCTCAATGAAACCGAACGCATTGATCTGCGCGAACGAGGCGAGCGAACCGATCAGGCCGATGTTCGGGCCCTCAGGGGTCTCAATGGGGCACATGCGGCCGTAGTGCGAGGGGTGAACGTCTCGAACCTCGACGCCAGCGCGGTCACGGGACAGACCACCCGGGCCCAGCGCGGACAGGCGACGCTTGTGCGTCAGTCCGGCGAGCGGGTTGTTCTGGTCCATGAACTGCGACAACTGCGACGTACCGAAGAACTCCTTGATCGCGGCGACGACAGGGCGCACGTTGATCAGCGTCTGCGGGGTGATCGCTTCGATGTCCTGCGTGGTCATGCGCTCGCGAACAACGCGCTCCATGCGGGACAGGCCGGTGCGCACCTGGTTCTGGATGAGCTCGCCGACGGCACGGATACGACGGTTACCGAAGTGGTCGATGTCGTCGATGTCGATGTTGATGTCGGTCATCTTGCCGTCGCGCAGACCCGGAAGGGTGGTCTGGTTGTCGTGCAGGGCGACGAGGTACTTGATGGTGGCCAGGATGTCCGCCAGCGTCAGTACGGAGTCACTCAGCGGAGCTTCGAGGCCGAGCTTGCGGTTGATCTTGTAACGACCAACCTTGGCCAGGTCGTAGCGCTTGGAGTTGAAGAAGAAGTTGTCGAGGAGCGCACGCGCAGCCTCGGCGGCAACCTGCTCGCCGGGGCGCAGCTTGCGATAGATGTCCTTGAGGGCTTCTTCCTTGGTGAGGATGTTGTCCTTCTCGAGGGTGAGCTCGATGGACGCGTAGCCCTTGAACTCTTCGAGGATCTGCTCGCTGGTGAGGCCGAGGGCCTTCAGGAACACGGTCACGGACTGCTTGCGCTTGCGGTCGATGCGCACGCCAACCTGGTCGCGCTTGTCGATCTCGAATTCAAGCCAGGCACCACGGCTCGGGATGACACGGGCGGAGTAGATGTCCTTGTCAGACGTTTTCTCCTGCTCGCGGTTAAAATACACGCCCGGGGAGCGCACCAGCTGCGACACGACGACACGCTCGGTGCCGTTGATCACGAAGGTGCCCTTGGGGGTCATCAACGGGAAGTCACCCATGAACACGGTCTGAGTCTTGATCTCACCGGTGAGGTGGTTCATGAACTCAGCGTTCACGTAGAGGGGTGCGGAGTAGGTCTTACCCTTTTCCTTGCACTCGTCAATGGTGTACTTCTCCGGCTCGAGCTCCGGGTTGGTGAAGGACAGCTGCATCGTTTCGCCGAGGTCCTCGATGGGAGAGATCTCCTCGAAGATCTCATCGAGCCCGGTGCGATTCGGCAGGTCCTGGCGTCCGGCAGCCTGGGCTTCGGCGACGCGAGCCTTCCAGATGTCGTTGCCGACGAGCCAGTCGAAGCTCTCGGTCTGCAAAGCAAGCAGATCCGGAACGTTCAAGTGGTCGCTGATCTTTGCGAACGACAGACGCTCGTGCGAGCGGCCGTTCTTGGGTGAGTTGGTGGTTGCGTTGCGCGCAGCAGCCAAGGAAATAACCTCCGTGGACCCCGTCAGGTCTAGTTACTGTTATTGGTGATGACTCCGCAGACCCTCATAAGAGGTGTGCCTCAAGGTGGCTTGAACACGCAAAGCCGACCGCAATATGAAGGCATAGTTTGTCTGGGAGCGCAAGGATCAACTATATGCCCCCATTCGCGTCATGTCCACCTAATTGTTGCAAATCTGCAAACTCTCAGGTATAACACCCTCCGTCTTCTCGCGAGAGCGCAAAAAGTGCCCGTTTGACACTCTCAATCGGGCACTTTTTGCGCTTTCGCGAAGCGGATGCTGCGGCGCGGGCACGCAGACAGGGCGCAGACTAGGACGATGAGTACTGGGCGTAAGGGTGAGGTGACGGAGGGGCATCCGTCTGTCGTGTTGAAGTTGAGCGGACACACTGCGGTGATCGAACCCGACCGTTTCACCCCCGGCAGCTTTCAGCTCGTGGTCGACGGTACCCCGCAGTCACACGTGAACATCGATCACCCGGATGAGCTGTTCTTCGAGTACATCCAGCGCATCGGGCACGTCATCGACCTGCTCGGCGACCCGCACGAGCCGATCACCGCCGTCCACCTCGGGGCCGGCGCGCTCACCTTGCCGCGCTACGTCGAGGCGACCCGGCCGGGCTCGCGCCAGCAGGTGGTCGAGATCGAAAGCGATTTGATCGACCTGGTTCGGGAAGTGCTGCCGTGGGACAAACGCGCCCAGCTGCGCGTGCGCCATGGCGATGCCCGCGAGGTGCTCGGCAAGCTTCCCGACGGGCTGCAGGGCGCGGTCGACCTCGTCGTGGTCGACATTTTCTCCGGGGCGCGCACCCCGAAGCACGTCACGAGCCGCGAGTTTTTCGCGCTCGCCGCCCCGCTGCTGTCGTCACGCGGCGTACTTGCCGTCAACGTAGCGGATGGCCCCGGCCTCGCGTTCGCGCGCGGCCAGGCCGCAACCCTCTCGGCGGTGTTTCCGCACGTGATCGGATTCGCCGAGACGCAGGTGCTCAAGGGGCGCCGGTTCGGCAACATCGTGTTCATCGCAGCGCACACGCCGATCGACCTCAACTGGATTCCGCGGCTGCTGGCCAACGGTCCGCACCCGGCAAAGGTGATCGAGGGAACCGAACTCAAGCAGTTCATGGCCGGTTCGCTCGTGGCGACCGACGAGACGTCGACGCAGTCGCCGCTGCCCGGCCGCACGGTCTTCCAGATCGGGCACTAGCCGGCGACCGGATGCCCGCGGGCGGCGGTACTCTGGGGGCACCCGTCATTTCTCCGCGCGGCCGCGTCCGCCTTCGTCATTACAGGAACACACCCTGAGTTTCATCATCGGTTACGACCCCATCACCCTGCGCGAAAAAGTAGACCTTCAGGCCGCCGGTGAGCGGCTTGAAGAACTCGGCACCCTGCGCAGCCTGGCCGCGCTGAACGAAAAGGTCGCCCTGCTGCGCCTCGTCGGCCGGCTCGATGAAGCCTGGGAAGTGGCCAACGAGGCCGTGCGCCAGTCGCGCTTCACCGGCAACCGGGAGCAGGCGGTGGCCAGTCGCATCCGTCGGGCGCAGGTCCTGCAATTTCAGGGCAAGCTCGTCGAGGCCGCGAGCGAGTTGACGCATTGCATACTCGACTCCGAGGTGCACGAGTGGAGCCGCCTCGCCGCCTATGCCCGCCAGCACCGCGGCAAGGTGTACTTCGACCAGGACAACCTCGATGGCGCCCTCGCCGACTTCACTGCCGCCGTGTTTCTGCGTGAGAAAGACGGCGCCGACGCCGACGAACTCGACAGCTCGTTGCTGGCCGTTGCCGTCGTCGAGCAGCACATTGCTGCTCGCAGCGCTCAGGCCTGACCTGCAGTCCCGCCGCGAGTGAACGGGCCCGGGGCCAGCTACTGGCCGCCGCACGCGTTAAGCGGCATGCTGTGTTCACGACGAAGGCGAGGTGACCGGTGACCGATTCGACCGAGCGGCGGCGGCGTGCGGTGGGCACGGCCGTGCTCGTGATTCTCACCCTGACCGCGTGCAGCGCTGCGGATCCGCGCGCCACTCCGACCACCACGACACCGGCCCAACCGACGCCGAGCGCAACGGATGCCGGTGCTGACCCGCTCGCACCGGTGCATCCGGTCGGCGAACCGGTCGTGATCACGTCGGGGCTTCAGGCTCCGTGGTCGATTCTGCGACTGCCCGACGGCGCCACTCTCATCAGCGAACGCGACACCACCCGGCTTCGCGAACTGCTGGCCGACGGCAGTCTGCGCGACGCCGGCACCGTCGCGGCGGCGCGCCCGAGCGGTGAGGGCGGGCTGCTCGGCCTCGCCTTTCTCGCCGACCGGGCGGCCCCGAGCGGCATTGGCTGGGTGTACGCCTACTACTCAACGGCGGCCGACAACCGCATCGAACGGATGCCGTTGGCCGGCTCCCCCGGCAGCCACACCCTCGGGGCACCCACCCTCGTGCTCGATTCCATCCCCCGAGCCGGCAATCACAACGGTGGCCGCCTCGCGTTCGGCCCCGACGGACTGCTCTACGCCACGGTCGGGGACGCCGGAGACACCGTCAATTCCCAGGACTTGGACTCGCTCGGCGGCAAGATTTTGCGAATGACACCGACCGGTGCCGTGCCAGCGGACAACCCGTTCGGCACGCTGGTGTACTCATTCGGGCATCGGAATCCACAGGGCCTGGCCTGGGATTCGCGCGGCCAGCTGTGGGCGAGTGAGTTCGGGCAAAACACCTGGGACGAACTCAACCGCATCGTTCCCGGCGGCAACTACGGCTGGCCGCTGGTCGAGGGCCAGGCCGGCGACCCGGCGTATCTCGACCCGGAACGTCAGTGGTCGACGGACGTAGCGAGCCCGAGCGGCATCGCCATCGTGAACGACACCATCTTCATGGCGAGCCTGCGCGGGCAACGGTTGTGGAGCATCCCGATTCTGAGCACATCCTCCACCGACACCCCCACCGAGTGGTTTGTCAACGGATACGGCCGGTTGCGCGACGTGGTGTCGGGGCCGGCTGGCACACTGTGGTTCGTGAGTAATAACACGGATGGCCGGGGCTCCCCGGCGGCTGAAGACGACCGGCTCCTGCAAGTGGCGGTGGCGCCCTGATGTCTTTCCCGACGTCTGATCTCGCTCAGACCCCCGCTTGCCTCGGGGAAACGGCGGCGCCCTGATGGCCGATCTCGCCCAGGTGCGACGCTGGGCCGACGCGCTCATCGTGCTGCACCTCGACCCCAGCTGGACCTTCGGCTTCGACAACGCGAAAAAACGTGCCGGCCTGTGCAATTTCAGCGCGAAGCACATCACGGTGTCGCGCTACCTCGCCTCCCGCTATGCCGACGACGACGTGCACCAGATCCTGCTGCACGAATTCGCGCACGCCCTGGCCGGGCCGCCTGCCGGGCATGGTCCGCGCTGGAAGAAGGTGGCCTTCGACCTTGGCTACGACGGCAAGCGCACCCACGACGGCGAGATCGCCGACGAACTCGCCCCCTGGGTGGGCACCTGCCCCGCCGGACACACCCATTTTCGGTATCGGCAGCCCACCCGGCCGCTGGCCTGTGGACTCTGCGCCCGCCGATTCGATCAGGCCCACGCCATCAGCTGGTTACGCCGCGAAATCACGCCGGCGATCCGGCGTCGGGCCGCGGCCTCGGCCGGCCCTAGGCTCCCGCCGGTCGGCTGAGTTCAGCGCCCAGGGTCAGTGCCCAGACGTTCAGCGCCCAGACGTTCAGGGCGCACCAGGTCGGCGCGCACGCGTTCAGTGCACGTCGTAGCGGGCGAGGGCGTCGGCATCCGTGGCGTGCATCATCGCTCGACGAGCGGTATCCAGCGCGGTCACCGGGTCGGCCTCGGCCACGGCGAGCGCGAGCTGCCGTTCAGCCTCGGCCAAACGGGTGCGCGCGGCGGCCTGCACCCGACCGCGATGGGTGGACACGAAGTCGCGGGTGATCGTAATCTGGCTGCGGGCGGTGAGCAGCGCGCCGGCCAGGGCGGTGCGGGCGTTCTCGAGCCGCAACTGCCGATTGCGTGCCTCCGAACGGATGCTGTCCAGCCCGTTCATCGCCGCCTCCAGCTTCACGAGATCCGAGGATGGGTCGCTGAGTCTCCCGGGCTCTTGCAATTGCGCCTGCACGGCTGCCGCCGCGGTGATGACGAGGTTCAGGGACGCGCTCGTATCGGATTCTTCGTGACCGTCGCGCAGGGCTCGCGCCTGCGCGAGTTCCGAGCCGGCAGCATCCAGTGCCTGCTGCAAGTTCGCGAAACCACGGTGCAGCAAGTCCTCGCCGGTTTCAATCGCGTCGAGCAGTTGTGTCGCCTGAAACAGGGAGTGCTCGGCGGACTGCAGCTGCTCCCCCACCGGTTCGGACGACGCGGCCTCGAGGCGCGCAGCGCCAGCATCGGCGGCCGCCGCGGCCAGGTCGAGTGCGGTTTGCGCCCGCAAAACGTTGCCGCTGATTGCAGCGAGCGCCGGCGGCGAATAACTCAAACCGAGCCGGGCGAGCGTGTTCGCTCCGCCGGCGATCCGGTCGGACACGCGATCGAGGCGTCGGCGCAGTTCGTCGAGTTGCTGCGGGGCGTTGCGTTCCACGCCGCGCCTGGCGGTGAAATTACGCGCCTGGCCGGTCAGTCGGCCCGTGGCCTCGTCGGCGAGCTGGATGATCTGCTGGTTCCAGCGGGTGCGTTCGGCAGCGGTGTCCGGCACGGCGTCGTCGAGCTTTTGCTGCAGCGCGAAAGCATCACTGAGCTGGCGTTTCGACGTGCTGAGCGCCGTGGCGAATTCCCGCGTCGAAGACTCGCCGAACTGGGCGATGGCGAAGCCGAGCTCGTCGGTCGCGTCTTGCACCAGATCGTCGGCGCGAACCAGGCTGATCGCCGCGCTACGGGCGAGAAGAGCCGCCTCAGCGTTCACCTGCCCGATCCGAGCCCGGGTGCGCCGCCGCGAAGCTGCCACCAGCGCCCAGACTCCGGCCAACACGAGGCCGATAACGATGACCGAGGGTACCCACCAGAGATCGCCATTCATAGCCGTGAGTCTAATGAGGGTTACTGGGCGCTACCGGTCGTCGGCAGAGGGCCGCCGCATCTGCTGCCGAATCATCTCGAAGTCGTGCCGCGAAATCTCGAGCACGCCGCGGCGCAGCTGGAAGCCCCAGTCCGGGTTTCCGCGGGTGAGCTGTAGCACGGGCAGTAGCGGGCGGATGCTGGTTGGCCAGGCATCCAGATCGTAGTCGGCCCGGCGTCGCCAGGGCCGAAACTCGTTCGCGGGGTCGCCCACCTGGTAGGCATAGGCATCCGCTATTCGGCCGATGGCCGTGAATTCCTTGAGCGGATCGCCCTCGATCGCAGTTTTCGGGGAGTAGTAGACGATGCCGTCGGCCTCGCCCATCTGCGCGATCAGGTCCCCGGCGCCGCGATTGGCGCGGGCGATGCCCAAATCGACACCGCGCAGCACGTGCTCGCGGTGCACAACGCCGAGCCAGAACCGAATTGCCACATTCCTAGTTGTACCGCATGCCACGCACACGCCAAACTAAGCAGATGCGAGTACTCCTGAAAGAGATTCTGGACTGCACACCGGATGCTGCCTGGCACGCCATCCACAGCCCCGCCGTCTTTCGCGAGGTGAGCAGCCCGTTCATGGCGGTCGAGTCTCTCGAACCCGACGGGTTTCCCACCCGGTGGGAACCGGGCGAACACCCCGCCGTGTTCTCCATGCTCGGCCTGGTGCCGATGGGAACCCAGATCATTCGCCTTGCCAACTCCACGCACCGGCCCGACGGCGTGCGCATTCTGCGCGATACCGGTCGCGGCGTCTCCGGCGCGCTGAGTGCGGTCACGCTCTGGGATCACCGCATGGCGATCGCGCCCGACCCGGCTGGCACCGGCAAAACCCTCTACCGGGACCAGCTCATTTTTCGCGGCCGCCCGGCCACGATCGCCCTCTGGCCGACGTTTTGGGCGTTCTGGCAATGGCGGATGCTGCGCCTCAAGTCCCTCGCCCCCACCTGGCAGCACGACGTGGGCATCGACGACCCCAACTTTGTGCCGCTGTCGCAGCGGGAGTCCGACGACGGCAACTAGCGCTTCCGCAGTTTCCCCGCGCCATCTCCTCTATGCATCGGGCCCGCCAGCGGTAGCGTAGCCACCATGAGTTCTTCCCTGGGGGCCTTGCAGATCGCGGACTGGCGTCGGCGTGTGACCGGTTTGTACGCGGGGGTGCGCCAGCTCAGCGTGAGCAGCCCGAAAAGCGGCCACGAATTGTGGCGGTCGGGGCGGGATGAACTGTTTGCGGGGCATCCGTCGTCGCCGTTATTGCCCGACGACCGTTCGGCCTTCACCGGGCTTCCCATTGCCGCGTACGACCCGGACTGGCGGTTTGAAGTCGAGGTGCACCGCTCCGAGCAGTCCCATCGCATGAACGTGGAAACTGGCACGGACGGCACCGTGCCCTTCGACCTGGTCGGCACCGTGCGCCTGCCCTACCTTGGTTCGCTCGACGTGTGGCGGCTCGCAAGCTACGGCGGCGGCCTGTTCCTGCCGCTGAAAGATGCCCTGGCCGGCAAAAGCGGCGGAACTTACGGCGGCGGACGCTACCTGCTCGACACCATCAAGGGTGCCGACCTCGGCCCGGGGGTCGACGACGACACCCTCATTCTCGATTTCAACTTTGCTTACAACCCCTCCTGCGCGTACGACCCGATGTGGGCCTGCCCGCTGCCGCAGAGCGGCAATATCATCGGCGTCGACGTGCCCGTCGGCGAGCTCTACCACGGCGGCCACTCCTGACTCCCAGCGGTATCCGAGTGCGTAAACGCCAGTAGCTGTAACACCTCGGGTGAATCCACCAGCCCGCCGTGCAGCGATTTTCTGACGCCTATTGGGCGCGCCGACCGCACGCTGCCGCGCGCCGGTGCATCGACAGCGGCCAAATCCCGGTAGTCCTCGCGGTCAGGCCCAGTGTTGTGACCCTGGCTGTGCGACCAAGGTAAGACATATGCTGAATTTCCGCCTGTGCCGAAGGGCTTCTGAAGCTGCGAACCCATAGGTCGTAAACAACGCGAAGTCATCTACAAACGGAGGCCGCATGTTGGATGGTTTCAACGATCGACGGGGGCTGTGCCTGGCCTGCCGTGCGCTGGTGAGGGTCGTCGGGTCGCGAGCCTGCTGGTGACGACCACTCGACCGGTACACGACGAAAACTGCTTCACCGCGGACAGCGGCATCACCTACGCGTACTGCGCCGAACCCGGAACGGTGGTGGCAATCGGCTACGACGGCCCGTCGACCGTCGTCATTCCCGATTCGGTCTGGAACGGCCTCGACGAGTATCTCGTCACTGCGGTCGCTGACGAATTCTTCAGCGCGGTCACCCTCGACGCCGTCTCGATTGGCGAGAACGTGACGACCATTGGCAGTTGGGCCTTCCTCAATGACAATCTGACGACTATCCTGTTCTCCAAATCGCTCACATTCATTGGGGGAGGGCGCTTTTGCCGGCAACGAGTTAAGCACCGTTGAGATTCCCGCGTCGGTCACCACTCTCGGCAACGGGGCGTTCGCCAACAATCCCCTCAGATCGGTCACCTTGCACGAAGGGCTCACCGAGATCGGTGCCTATGCCTTCGAAGAGACCGAGCTGACTCGCATCGCCATTCCGGGTTCGATGACGGCCATCGGACAAGGTGCATTCTCCGGAGCACCGCTGGCCGCCGCGACGTTCGCCGGCACGGCGCCATCGATCCACAGCCGTCTCGATCGGGGCACCCCGACTTTCGACACCGAAAGCGGCTTGGTCGTCTATTACTCGTCACAGCGCAACGCCGAGGGCGGATTCACATCGCCGACCTGGCTGGGTTACGACAGCGTGGTCGACACGATCGAATTCCAGTAGTTATCCGGGGTGAGAAGCCCAGTTTTTCGCGCGCAGTCTTGAGACGGCGCGCGACCACCGGGTCTGCACGGTGCGGCGCAGCCGTGCGGCAGCGCAACGGATGCCGCGGGTGGGCCGATTTGACAGCATCCGCTAGTGTAGGAGAACTTGCGAGTGCGTAGTTGCGCTTGCTGCGTCGTAGAACGCCCTCTTCTCTATCTGGCGGCCCACCAGGGCTGACCTGATTTTTCGAATGAAACATTCTTACGGCGAACGGATGTGCCCTTCGGCACCTTCGCCATGTGAATCCTCCTGGTTTGCTTATCGCTGCGCGATAATTCGAACGGGCGAGGAGACTGATGCCCGAAAGGCACCATTTTGTCTACAGATTTGTCCACAACGTTCAGCACGCTCGGCGTGCCGGCTCCCCTGGTAAAGGTTCTCTCTTCCCAGGGAATCGACACCGCCTTCCCGATTCAGGTCGACACCCTTCCGGACACCCTGAATGGCCGCGACGTGCTCGGCCGCGGCAAGACCGGCTCGGGCAAGACCCTGGCCTTCTCCATTCCGATGGTCTCGCGCCTCGGCGGCACCCTAGCCGGCGGCAAGCGTCGCCCGGGCCGCCCGCTCGGCCTGATCCTCGCGCCGACCCGCGAGCTCGCCACGCAGATCACCAACGCCATCACCCCGCTCGCCGAGGCCTACGGCCTCAACACCACCACGATCTTCGGTGGCGTCTCGCAGGGCCGCCAGGTCACCGCGCTCAAGGCCGGCGTCGACATCGTCGTGGCCTGCCCCGGCCGCCTCGAAGACCTCATGAAGCAGGGCTTCGTGAACCTCGACTCGGTTGAGATCACTGTGCTCGACGAGGCCGACCACATGGCCGACCTCGGCTTTCTGCCCGTCGTCACCCGCATCCTCGACAAGACTCCCGGCAACGGCCAGCGCATGCTGTTCTCCGCCACCCTCGATAACGGCGTGGACAAGATCGTCAAGCGCTTCCTGCACGACCCCGTGATGCACTCCGTCGACGAGGCCAACAGCCACGTCTCGGCCATGACCCACCACGTGTTCGAGGTCGCCGGCGTCGATGCCAAGAAGGACCTCGTGCAGAAGCTGGCGAGCGGCTCAGGCCGTCGCATCCTCTTTATGCGCACCAAGCACCAGGCCAAGAAGCTCGCCAAAAGCCTCACCGACGCTGGCATCCCGTCCGTCGACCTGCACGGAAACCTCTCACAGGTGGCCCGTGACCGCAACCTCGCCGCATTCAGCGCCGGCACGGTCAAGGTTCTCGTCGCAACGGATGTCGCCGCTCGCGGCGTGCACGTCGACGACATCGAACTCGTCATCCACGTCGACCCGCCGGCCGAGCACAAGGCGTACCTGCACCGTTCGGGCCGTACCGCCCGCGCCGGCAGCGCCGGTGACGTCGTCACCGTCGTGCTGCCCGAGCAGAAGCGCGACACCGACGCTCTGCTGCGCAAGGCCGCCATCAAGGTGACCCCGCAGCGCGTGGATGCTTCCTCCCCCGCCGTCGACGCCCTCGTCGGCGATGTTGCTGCCTATGTCAAGCCAGCTCCCCGCGTCGAAGCGCCGCAGCAGCAGCGCCAGTCGCAGGGCGGACGTTCACAGGGTGGCCGTTCCGAAGGCGGTCGTTCACAGGGTGGCCGTTCCGAAGGCGGTCGTTCCGAAGGTGGCCGTTCGCAGGGTGGCCGTTCAGAGGGCGGCCGCGATGCCGGCGCCGGCCGCTCCGGCGCAAGCCAGGGCGGTGCCCGCACCGACCGTAACGACGGCGGCCGCAGCCGCGACTCGGCTCCCGCCGGTGGCGCTCGTCGCGAGCGCACCGGCCG